>DAIPML010000206.1:0-6389 GCA_036768735.1 Clostridiales bacterium
CAGATAATGGGTATAACAGGGCTACCTAAAAGTAAAGTAATTGGAATATAATGGATAAAAAAGTCACCGTCCCCATATGATATGACCCATTACAGTTTCTGAACTAAGTGATCCGGAGCTGATAAATGATAAGCTCCTACGACTTATTGTTAATGCCTTTTTAGTAAGGCGTTATGGGATCAATATCCTACTTATTGCAGGAAGTTAAGAAACAAAGCCAGAACAACAATCCCAAGTATCATCAGTACCCATAAGACACTAATTGCCGTAGAAATAGTATTTACGACACTACGGCTTTCGCTGCTCCGTACACAGATAATGGAAAGGTACAGAGCCGCAAGAACAAAGACGATATTTGCTCCTGCCCAAATACTACGTACCCCTTCTGAAAGAGTAATTTTGAGTAGCGTTGGGATAAAGGTTGCCAGTGGCAGGACACTAACAGCCAGTGCTGCCACACTTAATTTTTGACGTTTTTTGTTTTCCATCATATTTACCTCATTTCTTTCTTTCCAAATTGGGTGACAGCCAGCGCAAGAACCAGCACAAAGATCAGTATCGCGCAAGGCAGGAACGGTATCAGCGAAAATGCGGTGTCGGAGGATGCTGCTGTGAAATCATGCAGGGAACAGGACACCAGATAGCCGCTGTAACAATACGGATAGGCAATCCAGAGCGGGGTGTTAGCCACCAAGACGCCGGGGATGACAAGGAGCAGGTTCAAACCCACAGAAAGCAAGGGCTTTTCAAACAGAACCGTAATCGCCCACATGGTCGCCACACAAGGCAGCATGGTAAGGAACAGCCCCCCGCACCATTTTAGAAGATAAAGCACCGGAAGCGTTTCGGTAATACCCATTAAGCTTGTTGCAATCAACCCCGCAATCACGAATACGACTAGAAAAACTACCATTTCCATGAAAAGATAAAACATAAGTACACAAAACTTTGCCAGTGAGAGCGTATAACGGTTGATTGGCAGAGCCAGCATTTTTAATATCCCATTGTTTTGTGTTTCCCGTCCTGAAATCATCACGCAGACTACAATCATAGAAAATGGTAGCAGATAGTAGGCGTAGACCAAAGCACTCTGAATGAACATGGCAGGCCAGGCATTGGTATATTCAGGCGTAAAATAGCTGCTCAAATTGGCGATCCCCGACGCCACCACCAACAATGGGGCAACGAAAATCAGGGGAATAATTTTTGAGCGTTTCACTTTCATAAACTCAATTTTGAGCAATTCTAAAAAGTTCATCATTTTCCCTCCTTACTCATAGCGCAGGTTTTTTGCCATCCATAATCCTGCGCCAAGGAAAAGGACTGTTTCGATTACAGATACAATAGTAACTGTCATATCAGGCTGTGCGCTCATAGCTACTGCGGGCTTTAGCATTACAACAAAGGGATGAATAAGCAGCAGCCCCATATCGGATGTCGCCAAAGCCATGCCGCTTAAAAATCCGGCTACCCCTACTCCGAGGGGAACCCACATATTTTCAAAGCGCGAGGAAACCAATAACATAAAGGACAGTACCGGCATGGAAGTAATAAACGAATACCCGGCGAAGGTTATCAGCGTCCCTAATTCAAACACCCCTTGTGGCAAGTCTGTCGTTCCAATTTGCGCCAGTGCCAGATTTTGCAGGGTGACAGCCACAAAAAGCATCACGGTTATAATCAAAAATTTACAAAAGTACATAGCCGGAACGCTTATAGGAAGCATATACATTTTTTTGACTGCATTGCCCTTAAATTCCATGCTGTAGACCATACAGGCGGCTACTATAATGGCAAACATATTTAGTATCATAATCATGCCGTAAAGTTGGGTCAGCAGCACATCCATTGGATCTAACGGCAGGTTCAAAAGCGTGTCTTTTCGCACAAGGAAGTTGACAAAAGCGTATGCAGCACCCAAAATACCAACCGCCAACAATACGGGAATAATGCCAGTCCGTTTCTCTTTTCGAAGCTCGATTGCAAGTGTCCTCATAGCTTTGCTCTCTGCTTTCTTGCTGCATTGTCCTTTTCAACCATTGAAAGGAACACATCCTCCAGATTGTCCGCAGCAAACCCGGACTGTAATGCGTTTTGACGTAAATCATCCAAGCTACCCTCAAATAATAAACGCCCGTGATTGAGAATACCAATGTCGTCCGCAATCAATTCAATTTCAGAGAGCATATGCGATGAAATTAAAATGGTGCAATCGTAAAGGTCGAGCAAGGATTTCACCAAATTACGGATTTCATGGATACCGGACGGATCAAGCCCATTTGTCGGTTCATCCAGAATAAGGATAGGCGGACGCCCCAACATCGCCCCGGCAAGACCTAAACGCTGTTTCATACCCAACGAATACTTCTTTGCCAGACGGTCGCCAAACTCGGTAAGACCAACTAATTCCAAAGCGTCCTCTACCGAACTTTTCGACAACCCCAAAATCCGGCGTATAATGTCAAGGTTTTCCCGACCTGTCAGGTTCGCATAAAACGAGGGTGATTCAATGAAAGAACCAATCTCTTTCAGGATTGTCAGTCGGTCATCCGGAAAATGCTGCCCGTCAATGGTAAAGCTGCCCTTTGTAGGGGCTGTCAGCCCCAACAGCATTTTCATAGTAGTGGATTTTCCTGCTCCATTCGGGCCGATGAAACCGTAAATACTTCCTTTGCGAATGTGAAGTGAAACATTGTTGACGGAAGTGAAATTTTTGTATTTTTTCGTTAACTGTTCTGTTGTGATAACATAGTTCATATGAAACATCTCCTTTCGTTGATTTCATGTTACAACACCGTCCTTACTTTTACATTCTCGCGTCCTTACTTTTACCTTACTTTTTCGCAAGACTGCACCCCAAATGAATGCGTTATGATATACTATTTACAGTCGGAGGTAACGCTATGGATCATTCGTTTTTGCACACAAAAAAAATAATGCTCGTGGACGACGAGCCGGATTTACTCAAATTAGTTTTAAATATCTTAACGGACGACGGTTTTGAAAATATCGTCATCGCTGCTTCTGTTAAAGAAGGTATTGCAGTCGGCAGAAATGAAAAGCCTGATTTAGCAATTTTGGATGTCATGTTGCCGGATGGGGATGGTTTTTTGCTTATGGAACAAATGCGCTCGTTTACTGATGTTCCAATTATTTTCCTTACAGCCAAAGACGAAGCTGCGGATAAGTTGGCAGGCTTAGGTCTCGGCGCAGATGATTATATTGCAAAACCATTTATGCCGAAGGAATTATTATTGCGCGTTTATGCAGTCTTGCGCCGTTGCTATAAAGAGGATGCCCCACTGTTGAAGTTAGACAGTTGTACGATTGATTTCAGTCGCGCAGAGGTAAGCAGGGGCGGCGATGTCATTCCTTTAACAGCAAAAGAACATACTCTGCTTGAAACACTCGCCCGAAATGAGGGGAAAATCGTCACTGTGGACGCGCTATGCGAAGCTCTTTGGGGGGATAATCCTTTTGGGTATGAAAACAGTCTAAATGCCCATGTACGGCGCATAAGGGAAAAGATAGAAACAGACCCGTCAAAACCTGTTTCCCTTATTACTATCAAGGGATTAGGCTACAAATTGAATACAAGGAAGTGACGCTATGAAATCATTTGGAAAGTACATATCTAAACACCTGGTATCTTTTGCAGGCTTTATTCTTGTGTTGCTGCTTATCAATGTTATTGCCTTTGGATGGACTTTTCATAGTGTTATTAAAAAGGACTATGGGGCTATATCACCTAATAATATGTTGGAAGAAGTTGCCGCAGCGTCTTCATTGGATGGACTATCAGATAAAGCCCGCAATAAATTGGAAAGCAATCATATTTGGGCTATTTTCCTCAATGCAGCAGGAGAAACCATGTGGTCTGTTAAGGCCCCGGAAAACATTCCGGTGGATTATACCGTTCAGGATGTTGCTATATTTTCAAGGGGCTATCTTGAAGATTATCCTGTTTTTGTTTGGAATACCGATAGCGGGCTGCTGGTATTGGGTTATCCGAAAGACAGCTATACCAAACTTACAAGCAATTATTTTTCCATTCAAGCGATTAGAACCCTGCCGCTTTATTTTTCAGGAATGTTAGCGGTTGATCTGCTTCTGCTGTTTTTCTCTTATCATTTGTCGAAGCAGAAAATCATCAAGAGTACAGAGCCGATTATTTCATCCATTGAAACACTCTCCAATGGTAAACCAGTATCTCTTTCTATCAGCGGCGAATTATCGGAAGTGGCTGACAGTGTAAATAAAGCGTCTAAAATTTTAAGTAGGCAGAACGAAGCCCGCGCTAATTGGATTAGTGGAGTATCCCATGACATACGCACACCACTCTCTATGATTATGGGGTATGCCGGACGCATTGCGAATGATAAAACCGTAAGCGACACCGTAAGGGAACAGGCTGAAATTGTACGAAAGCAAAGCGTTAAGATGAAAGAGCTGGTACAGGATTTGAATTTAGTATCGCAACTGGACTATGAAATGCAGCCGTTACACAAGGAGTCTGTTCGGTTATCAAAGCTACTGCGTTCCTATGTGGCAGAATTATTTAATACGGGTGTTTCCGATATTTATTCCATTGATATTAAAATCACTCCAGTTGCTGAAACAGTCGCAATAGACTGTGATTCTCGTTTAATCTCACGGGCTGTAAACAATTTAGTACAGAATAGTATGAAACACAATCCACAAGGCTGTAATGTCAAGCTATCCCTTGATTGCTCCGATGCTTCCCTTATCCTTATTATTGCTGATAATGGTATTGGATTATCGGCTGAAAAGCTGCAAGAGTTAGAGGAAAAACCTCATTACATGAACAGCACTGATGAAAGGCTGGATTTAAGACATGGTTTAGGGCTGCTGCTCGTCCGGCAGATTGTGGAAGCCCACGAGGGAACAATGGAGATAAAGAGTGTTGCTAATCATGGATTTACAACAACCCTGATCTTTCAAAAATGAGCAGGTTGTTATGCTTCTGAAGATAAAGATTATCAGGTTATTTTTACAATTAACAAACTGTGGCGTTAAAGGAAATTCTATTCTGTGTATTAAGCGGTTATTATCAAGACAATGCGAAATGCAAATTGTTTATATAATCAATCCAAACGATAAACAGAGAATTTTAATAATATGTTGGAGGAATTAGAAAATGAATGATTGGTTTACAATGGATCAGATAGACAAAGAAACGTATATTATTAGTGAGTACCGTCATTGGGAGGAAACTCATTGCTATTTGCTTAACGGTTCTGAGCGTAGCCTTTTGATTGATACAGGACTTGGTATTTGCAATATTTACGACGAGGTAATCAAGTTGACTGACAGGCCGGTTACAGCTGTGGCAACGCATGTTCACTGGGATCATATTGGTGGTCATAAATATTTCCCTGATTTTTATGCTCATAAAGCTGAACTGAATTGGTTAAACGGAGAATTTCCACTTACTATGGGACAAATCAGGGAAATGGTCATAGATCGCTGTGACTTGCCGAAAGGTTATAATGTTGATACCTATGATTTCTTTCAAGGTACGCCTACAAGAGTGTTGAAAGATAAGGATGTTATTGATCTTGGTAATCGTTCCGTTCATATTCTGCATACGCCAGGTCACTCACCTGGACATATGAGTTTTTTTGAAAAAGAACGTGGATATCTATTTACCGGTGATCTGGTTTATAAAGATACATTATTTGCCTATTATCCATCTACTGATCCAGAAGCCTATCTTACGTCTCTGAAAAAAGTTGCAGCACTTCCAGTAAAGAGAGTATTTCCTGCCCATCACACATTAGACATTCACCCCGAAATACTAGTTAGAATGAGGGATGCATTTGAACAACTGAAGATAGAGGGAAAACTACATCATGGAAGCGGAACATTTGAATATGGTGATTGGGCTGTGTGGCTTTAATCAAGTAAGTTAGATGTAGTCATTATCAAGACAATGCGAAGTACAAATTATTAATATAATTATTTACACATGCAGAAATTTAAAGAGGGATACAATATGAAAACAGTATATTTGATAGGCGGCACAATGGGAGTTGGAAAAACCACAGTTTGCCAATTAATGAAAGCTAAATTGCCTAACAGTGTTTTTTTGGATGGAGACTGCTGTTGGGATATGCACCCGTTTCAAATCACAAAAGAAACAAAAGTGATGGTGATAGACAATACAGGCATATGGGGACGGTGACTTTTATAACCTAAAATATGGATATTTCTAATTATAAATGATATAATTAGACGAGGTGATTTAGTATGCCAAGAGCAGCTCGAAAAGTTAGTTCAACAGGAATTTATCATATTATGATTAGAGGAATTTATCGGAGTGCTATTTTTTATGATGAAGAGGATAAGAGTAAGTTCTTAAATATTCT
>DAIPML010000207.1:0-6379 GCA_036768735.1 Clostridiales bacterium
GGGAATGTGCGGCCGTCTGCCCTACCGGTGCCTTAAGCCAAAGAAAGAGATGTTTTTAACCAACAAAACATCCCTTTTGACAGTGTTGACGCAGGGACGGGGTTATTGACAACTCTACCCTTCTGCGTCTAAAACTTATTTTCTTATTAGCAAAAGAACATAACCCTTGTTTTATAGAATGGCTCTCCATTCCCTACCCCGAAGTTGATTGTAAATACTTCCCCTTGACCAACAATGTTTTTAAATCGTTAGTTTTTTCATGAGGTTGTTTTCAATAATTAGTGCCTAATATTAAGACAACAACTCTTCATATTTGCTAAAACAATATTTTTTACTTTAACCGTGGCTGCGCCATTAATTCACATGCTGGAACTGGTCTTTTGCTTCTTATTGCATTCGAAAATATTTCAACCAGGCGTTCTTTTTCCGCAACTCTTTTTTCCGGAATCGGACATAATTGGTAACGGAGATTAAAAAGATATTGGAAGGGATTACCAATACCACTACCTATACGAATCTCATGTCGATCCAAAAGAGATAATAAATGCATATGAACTGTGGGATGAAGAAGCAAGCCATCTATCACAGAAATTACATCATCCGTAGAAAATTCACGTACAGCGCTTCTCCTATTACCAATTCTGCTATTTACCGATGTAAGCAGTTTTTGGTTAGGAAAAGCAAAATAGCTATCATCCGCATCATGGCTCCACATTAAAGATGATTTCTTTCCTGAAAGGCTATATAAAACTTGAGCATTAAATTTCGTATTTGTATGTATAGTACAATCAATATCAAAGCCAATAAGCCCTATATTATTAATCTTAATTTGCAGGACTTGATTGGGAAGGTTATGTGGCCCTGAAGGGTAAGAATCAACCTCCCAAAAACCCCTTAGGCTACCGCAATATTGCCTTAGCCAGGTCCTTTTTTCTTTTGTACTGGAGGGGCAAAACCCGAATTTGATTATATCCTGCCAAAGGTATGCGCGAATAATTTCGCTATCCATTAATCTCTCTCCCTTTAGCTTTCGTTAAATAATCTAAAACAACTTTGAGATATTTGATTACATTGGCTTCTGCGCTGTTTTCTTCTTCCACCAAATCCTCAAAATATGCCAAGTCATTTTGCACATCCTCTTCAGTAAGTCCCATATTTAGTTCATCCTCTAAAATAAAGACCCCAAACAACTGCCGTAAGTGGGTCCAATAAGGAATAAACTTTTTAAGATCATTCAAGTATATCCACCACAACATTTGGCGTTCTAAAAAGCAATCTCTCAGTTTATCCAGGGTTTCTAATTGAGCGTTGTTCCATTCGCCAACAAACTCGATTGAGATGATCTCTGTGTTAGATTCGAGAATTTCCCATATTTGCTCTGCCGGATTTCTATCCTCTCCCCCCATTAACAAAAAATGTTCACATTTTTGAAATTCATAGGTATTGGCTTTTGCAAAAAGATAATTCCGCGCAGCATCACAAACTGCTCTATTCTTATAAGCTATTATTGAACGGTCAGCCCGATCTTTTGAAAAAAGAGCCGCTCTTAATAGATCCAATAACTCACTTATATTAGCATGTAAAGGCTCTTCCAATCCCCTTGCAAGCAATTCCATTAATAATTGATTACCGTTTTTTTTAGGAGTGTTTTGGGGATACTCTTGATTTTCCTTAGAATAATAAGCGTTTTCATCCGCATTCAGCAAATTCATTTCCAAACCGATTGGACTAATGTCATTAAGCATTGCATACTCCTTTAGGAGCCTTATTTCTGGAGCTTCAACATTAGTATTATCCTGGTTAAAAAATGGTCTTACCAGGGGATTTACTAATACCGGCCAACGATCACCTTTGGGTTGTCCGGTTATAAGAATCCAATTCCCCTGTAAAGCTCTACGCGCCGTTTCCTTATCATTGGGAAGAGACAACAAAGAGGACAATAGAAGGTTTGTCTGTTCAACTGAACAGATTAATTCTTCAGCAGGCCTTTGCGCATATGCAAAAAAATCACCGGTTATCTGTCTAACCGCTAAAACAATTCGTTCAAAATGATTTTTTCGGTCGGGTTTTATACCGGATAAATATGCTTTAAGCAGACGGATTGCCTGCCGGGGATTGCCGCCGGACCAATAAGCCAACAAATCAAGCTCTTTCTCCACTGATTTTTCATAGACTCCTAAACGTTTTATCATCAGGTTTTTTATATCTTCAAGGCTCATGGCGGGAATAAAAAGCCGATCAATTGAAGGCATAACACCTTGCTTATAAAAAAGATGCACCGCATTTACTTCAAATAATGTTTTAAACCCAGATAAAACTCTCAGTATTTCCTGGAGTTGAATAAAAGCGGAACTCTCCCAGTTATATTTATCAATCCCGGATGCAAAAACAAAAAGTGCACGTTTTAACTTTATTTCAATCCGGTTGCCTATTTCATTAATGATTTCGGGTATATATTTTTCATAATCAATACTTTCCGCTATTTTACGGCGAATTTCTCTTTTTCTTCCAAATGCTTCGAGAGAGAAAATTTGGGGCGAAAGCGCTTCCAGCAGCGTCTCCCAATCATTTTTTTCAAGCCCGGCTAATTCTTTCGGAAGTTCGGAAAAGGACAAATCTATATTTTCTACAAGTGCCTTTTCCACGAAACCTGCCAATGTAATAGCCAAGAAATCTCCTGCATCCAGATTAATACCGTCTTTGTCATAAGCGAGTCTAATATCCGGTTTATCTCCACTCAGTCGCTTTTCGATCAGCGTGCTTTTCCCGGAACCAATTTGCCCTCCCAATAACAGAGGTTTGTTTCCTTCTTTTAGCCAGTTCGTAAACTGGGCATCGGTTTCACCAAAACAATCTACATATAATAAATCAAAGTCCTCCTCAGTAATGAGGGGAACCCCTTCATCCAGATTTAGCCCATAACGGTTTCGTTTCATCGTCTACTTTCTCCCTTGACGGCGCATATTCTCAACCGAATTTTTAAAGTCAGGGTCTTTTGCCTTCTTTTGCCATTCTGTCCAAAAGTTAACCGTTGCACTCAATGGTTCTTCAGATGGCCGGTTAACTCTTATGCGACTGGGAAGAAGCACGGCATCTCCAACGACCAAAGCCTCTCCAATATCCATTATCGGCAGTATATCCAGCAGGCTTTCCATGCTTTCCGGCATAAGCTTTTTCACGGTATTCTGGTCATCAGCATTGGCCAACCGTAATGCAATTATATTATTGCATTGACTCAATATAGTCGGACTAACATCTGACGGCCTCTGGCTGACAATAAGCAAGGCTACTCCATACTTTCTTCCTTCTTTGGCAATTTTCTCAAAAGCCTCGATTGCTCTTCTCTCGACTGGATTTTGACCTTCTTTTCTGGGTAAATATAAATGGGCCTCATCACATATACATGCCAGCGGTCTCCGTTTCTCATGGTCGGTCCAGAACTGGATTTGATAAATCATTCGTGCTACCAGTCCCACAATAACCGGCAGCACATCTACCGGGACTTCGGAGAAGTCAACAACTTTTATCTGGGATTTTGGAAGATTGTAATCCATTAGTTTTGCTGCAATTCTTGCCATGCTTTCATACTGATGTTCTGAATTAGGGGCCTGGAACAGAAAACCATATCGCTTATCACTTAATTTGCTTTTTATCCGCACCAACAAACGGCTGAATTGTCCATAAAATTTGCCTTGCTTCAATCCCCTGGCTCCCTGTTCCATTTCTTCATTCAGATCCGAGAGTGTATTGATTACATTATCAATGGAAAATGGGATAGGGCTATCGAGAGTAAAAGCTGCCAGAACATCAGTCTTACCCAGCTCTGATAAAGTAGCTTTCTTTTGTTCCACTACCGCATCCTGAAAAACCATTACCTGATTATGGGCACTGAATTCAGACCGATCAATAAACATGGCCTGCATCTCTTCTGCATTTAAGAGCCAATAGGGAAGAAACAGCAAATCGTCTCGGGCTACTCCTAATTCTTCAGGCCCGGGGATGCGTAAATGCCGCGCATAACTCAACTCTTTATATTCCCCATGCAAATCAAAAACAATGATATTGGCTGTGGGTAGTTTTGCTGCTCTTTCCAGAATTGATGCAACAGTGAATGACTTTCCAGAACCGGTACTTCCTAATAGCGCAGCATGACGCTGAAATAATTTATTTCCATCCAAATATGCGACAGCCGTGTCATCAATAGAGTATTTTCCTAACTCCAGCGAATGTTCTTTGTCGCTTTCCTTAACAAGTAAATTCATGAAGTTTTCCAGTTGCTTATATTGTAAAACATAACATTCTGCTGATATTTCCGGTACTTGTACAATGGATCTGGAGAACTGATAGTTCTTATCCAGGACATTCCAGCGCACCATTCCTACCAGAGTTATAAGAACTGTGTTAATAACCTTGCTTGGTTCTTCTTCCATTAGAGATAAGTCATTGGCTTGCTCATTTTCGGTCTCATCCTCATACCCAATTGATTTAATCACCCTTTCAATAATACCAATAAGCCAGTCATCAGAGGCACCAGACAGATTCAATGCAGCAAAATGCCCTACTCTAGCTTTTCTGAGATCTTTCTCATCGCCGACCATAATTAAAACCTTCCGTGTATCCACTGCTCGTACAGTACCAATAAGATCCGCTTGCTCAAAATCAAAGATCATTTTCTCAACCTCCCAGTATTTCCTTGACAAACTCCTCCGGGTTCCATAAACACTTGTCTTCAATGATTAGCTCTTTACGAAAGCGTGAATTATATATGCCAGTTCCATTGCCGGATTTATATAATAACCAGGCATTCTCACATTCTTTTATCAGCTCATTGATTCTCGTATTGCTGTCCATGTTGATAATTAAACTTGGGTAATTCTTTAGCTGTTGTTTCATGGCAGCATTGAGTAAATGATTATCGTTAAATCCAAATCCCAAAAAAAGAAATGCGCTATGCTTCATTAATGATTTATCATATTTTGTCAACAGTTCGTTTCTGTATGTATGGATTTCCTCATATTTGCTCATCCCGGGTGTAATCATTACTCTCGCAAAATTCTCCGGTTTTTTAACCCAAACATTGTTTTCTACAATCTTGTCGTTGACCATAAAAGTATTAAGTGAGCCATGAACTTTATATAATTCAATATGCTTCTTTATTTTTGTAGTTGTTTTTATTTTATTCCTAACAAAATTTTTCTCTGTATAGGTCATACATCGCCTTGCTTGTTCCCAATCAAGGTACCGGCAAATCCCTCCGGCAAAACCAGAAGTATAAGGAATACCTGCCTGTTCAAATGCATATTCGGCAAGCAGGTCATAGTTCGTGGTTGCTACATGCAGTGTACGGTCTGTTTCCGGTAAATTGTCCACCAGGCGTTTAAAAAGCATTTGCGCTGGCCATATCCTTTTACCAACCATTATATCCAGACTATATTTCTGATCCAGCGATACTACCAATTTAGCGGTTTCATCGACAATAATTCTGATCAGTTCCTTGTCCTGAACATCATTCATAGCTACTTCAAAATCTATGTCGTTGTTTAATTTCTCAACAACATTCTCCCACTGTTGTTTTTGCTCGGTTTTTAAATCGTATTTGGGAATGTGAATAGAAAGATATTTTTTTAGCCCCTTCATCCCAAAATCTTTATCGACAGCACAAGATGTCCCTGTACCAAATAAAACAAAAGGTTTTAATTGAAAGAATTCCTGTAAGGCTTTTAATGCTGTTTCTTCAGTTAAATCCGGAAGCATAAAATCACCACTTGCTTTATTTTCTCAATGTAGAAACTCAGTTGCCACCTGCTGAAGCCGAGGGATTTAATCCCATTATACAAACATGATTTAAGTTATTTCCTACTACACCTTACCATTCAAGCGCATACTAACTCACTTTTCATTGGTGGTTGTGGCCCCCTGGCCATGGGTGTGCCCAGCTCATTATATAGCTTAAAATATAGCCTAACACTATGATACCATAATTTGTAATATAACGTTAACAATATCCCTAAAATTATCTTCAGTAATAATATAGTATCAACGTTATATAAACTGAAATATGGTTTGGTTTAGACCACTTTATTATATGTAATCAATAACATAACATTATCTTTAAAATCTGATAAAATGGAAGTCAAGCGAAGCACCTCTTTCGATATCATTGGAGTTTTTATGCTACTTTCATTATATCGAGTTTTGGGACTTCGTTTCTATATTTTACGATATTACGGCTTTTTTCTTAATACGTTTTTGACAACTGGGAAAGTTGAGTTAATAATATTCCCTTATGCTATAATAAGCCTGAAATAGTCTTAAGGAGGATTAAAGTTTGAAAGAAATCTTTCATGACGTTTTGTGCCTCAAGAAAGGAATGGGTATA
>DAIPML010000208.1:0-6371 GCA_036768735.1 Clostridiales bacterium
CATAAAACTGTTCCCACATATCGCCGTAATCGTATGTAAATTTACAGGCATTTTCGGCAAGTGTTAGCATCAAATCAGCCAATAGAAGTGGTGAAGAATGTAACGTGCGAAAATCGGCAATGGCTTTTCTGCACACCGAAAACCGAGTTTTAGGATCACCGTATTTTGTGGTTGGATAAAATTCCTGGACAATGATTTTCTTGTACTTTTCAAACATTTCCTGTTCGTTGGGATTGAGATAATACTCCATAAACTCTTTTGCCGGCTTCACATTATCGTAAACCTGCAAAGCAAAATCGATAACCTGTTCTTTGGTTAAGGATTTTAAGTGGGTTTTAAGGGCGGATTTGGACATATTATACTACGTTTTATAGAGAGAAAAACCTTTCGATGAACCTATATTTTGCAATGGCAAAACCAAAATTTCTTTTTCTCTAACTGTTCTTGATGATGCGTAATTATTTACGTTATCAAAAGTTACATTTTTACCAAAATCATCATATTCTTGTAAAATACCAAATGACAAATTATTTGTGTCAAAAGCTTTTACGTTGGCTTCATGGGGACTATCAAGGTATTCTATAAATTGGAAAAAGCAACCTTTCTTACCGAAATAGTTAATTTTGTGTAAGAACTTTTGCAAATATTCCTTTTGACCTTCTTGTTGAGTTTCAAAAATGATTTCAAGGGGACTTGAAAGATAAATATATTCCCTAAAAGCGACTGTTTGCCCGAAACCATCATCTGAACGGGATGGTTTTAATATCTTCACAAAAGAATTATTTACAGCAAAATAACTGTTAGCTTCAATATAAAAATCAATTTTTGCGTCTCTAATAAAAGAGAAAAAATTGCTATTTATAGTTGCCAATTTTTCCAAATCACCACCAATAGTAATTGCCTGATTTAGAATGGCCATTTTTATTGCATAAGGCGAAGGCAAAAATAAACTCTTTGCCCCCGAATTAGTGGCATTGCTGTCTTTCAGCGAAAATAAAGCCGTTGGTAAATATTTTACGGAGAACTTCATTATTGAATGGTATAAGGTTCATAATCCATCACATCCGTTAATATTTTCGATAATTGACCTAAGCCTTCAAAATTTAGAACGCTTATAGCATTATCTTCAATTTTGTTGATATTATCGGCTATGGTTTTAATTTCGTTTTGATAATCTTCGTTTAAAGCACTAATGGTTGGCGCGGGCGTTAATTTGCTTGAAATGGCAACAACGCCTTTAAAATCCGTAATGTGCGGTTTTTGAGTGCTGGTCATTGCTCCTTGCGGATTAATAAAGCTATTTAACAAGCTTTGAACCAAGGCTTTATACCTTTTTTCTCTATCTGTCTCTACAACCTGATACTTTCTTGAAATATCATTAAATCCTATTCTGTAAACATCAATACTGCAAACAAATGCATAAACACCATGATTAGCCGGACGGTGGAAAATATTTTGACCTTCGTTACTACCTTCTCCACGAACACCAGAAGCATCTGGAACCAACTTGGTATGGAGATATGTTTCCGTATTGGTTTTTTCAGGAAGTCCAATGGTCCAGCCAAACTCAACGGTAGATTTTCTCGGGACATTCTTATTGGTTCCTCCAATTTTAGTAATTAAGACTCCGTGCATATCATCGATACAACATTTTTCAATTAAAGCATCAACAACATCTTTGTCAGTGTAATTGGCGTTTCCGCTAAAATGTTGATCTAAATCTTCGCCGCTTGACAAACGGTTTGGATTTAATACTTCACAATTTGAGCACAAATTAAGCCCTTGTTCTTTTGATAAATTAATAAGGTGATGAACATGAATATGTTTAAACATATCGCCCGAAACAGCATTTACGGTATGCTGCTCACCGTTTTTGTCCACAATTGTAACCTGACGGGTAATGATTTGATTGCCTTCGCCACCTTCATTATTTAACGAATGTAAGTTCAAAGTCATTTCTCCACTTATGGATAGACTTGCGATTTTTTGTTTTGTATTTGACATGATTTTTATGTTTTTAAATTGTTATGCTTCTGTTTCTATTTGATTGTCTTCTAACTCTTCATCTTTTGGTGCTTCTTTTTTATTTAAGGCAAAGCCATAAGACGCTAATAACGCTCCTATTAACCTTGAAGGTTTTTTGTCTAACAGTGTGTAGAATTGTACGATTTCCTCGTCTTTTACATTTGCTCTGATCGTTTTTCCATTGTTTTTCTCGGCATTTCGAGCGGTTTCTGAATTATAAATTCCAATAAATTCACCTATGAATGTAGCCAAATCTTCTTTGGATTTTGATTTATTTTGCAGTTGTTGTGCTAATCCGTATCGGATTTCAAACTTTCGACTTTCTTTTGGCGTATACTGTAGAATTACAGTGCTTTTACGGATAGCTTTAGCAACCGCTTGAAAGCCTTCATTTTCGATAATTTCTTTGAGATTGAGTTCTTGTGTATCCATATTGTTATAAAATTTGTTAAGTATTTCTATTTCAAAAGGTTTGACAAAGTATTTCTCATCGATTATAGACTGCATGAGATAAACCGCATACCATGAGATAAAAGAATGAAAATATTTTAATGCACGTTCTCCATTACTATTCAAAAAGTTACGATAATTCTGTAAACCTTGGATAGAATTGCCCATTTCTTCAATCCCATTGATAATACTCCTCTGATTTTGTAATATACTTATCCATTCTTTTCCTTGAATTTGATTTTCATAAGCCACAAAATCCGGGATATTGTTATAAGCGATATTGGCAATGGCTTTATTCTGCCCTAAGTTTTTTTGGTAAACAACATGAAATCCCTTTATGGTATTTTTTACTTTTCCTTTTTGATATTCAGGGGTTTGTATAACAAATCTTTTTGTCAAATTCAATATATTTAAAATGTCCAATTTTACAGGAGTAGCACTTTTCAAATAACGTTTAAATTCCAATATTAATTCAGTTGCTTTTCCTAATTGAATTTCTTTAAATTCAGGAACATACAATTTTAAATCGTAAGTTGAGCCAACCTTTACATATTGAGCTGTCATCATTTGCAAGGCCCCGGCGATCTTCATCATTTCTGAAATCCAATTGGAATTCAAATTGCTCATCGAAGCATTGTTAGCTTTAGACTTGTTTAAACCTTTGCCTTGATTAGGATTAAATAATTGTTGAGCCGTAGGATTTTCATCTTTAATCTGGAAATCTCTTTGAGGTGATTGGCTGTGAGTATAATATGCTATAATCTCCTTTAGAAGTGTTGGAAAATGTTCTTGAGAATTATAAAAGTTGTCGTATAAATTTGTATAAGAAGTATATGGGTTTTTTATTAGTTCCCTATAAACATCGTATTCTTTATCAATACTTAATCCAAACTCATCAGTTTTCTTTTCGCTCAATTCTTTTTTTGCTGATTTTTTCGCTTCGGCATTTAAAGATTTGTCTTTTTCTATATCATCATACAGCTTTTTGTATTTATCTTGTTCTGCTTTTTGTGCCGGATAGTCAAAACATTGGTTTCTTGGAATGCCTTGGGGTATTTCCGTATTGGATTTGTTGATAAGAAATTTTACAATTTGGAAATACTGTAAATTGTCGATTATATCGTCTGTTATTCCTTTGTTGGAAACCACCAAATAATATAGATCTTTATCCTCAATGATAATTTTTCTACCACTAATTTCTATATGATCTAAAATATTATCTAACAATATGGCAACACCAAACGCTTCTAATGTTTCTGCGTATGTTCCTGATTTTTTATGAATTATAAATTCTTTTGACATAGTTTATTCTTTAAAGTAACTTTTATAATCTTCTGTTGCTTTTTGGTCACATAATCTCAAAATTCTGACAAAAAAAAGATTTACAATTTGCTCTTTATCCCAATCATCGAATTCAAATCCGTTTAGATTGTTCTCAACCTCATTTTTTTCTAAATCAATATCAAAACCAAATTTATCTAATAATTTTTGGACGGCTTGATAATTAGTATTAGATATATTAAAATCCTGAAAACTTGAAGTAAAAGGACTATGGTGTTTGGCTATTGCCATTGAAATTCCAGTTTTCAAGTAGCCGTTATCAAATTCATCTTCCATGATTTTCTGAGCAGCAAAAGCCCCAATCCCTGCATGATTTCCTCTGTTCTGTAATCCTACTTTTTTACCAAATTCTTTATCAATTTCGTCTTTGGAATTAAAATCTGTATGTGCCAAAATCTCATCAAAATCTTTTATCGCAATATTCTCTTTTAATGCTTGATATCGTTGCATAGGTTTCTGCCATTTTTCATTGAGTTTACCGTAATCGTGTAAGATTATCATTAATTTGATAATCCGTATGAAATCTTCTTTTCCAAAATCCTCTTTATCAATAAATTTGGCTAACTCGCCGAATACAAAGTCGAGTTTTTTCCCGTTTTTGCCAAGAAATTCTTTCTCAAAAGCGCCAATCAATGCCATATTGTGTTGGTAAAAAGTGTCTTTTTTAAGCGGTTTCAACTCATCCTCTTTTTCTTTCCATTCACTTTCAGGGGAAGTATGGTTAAACGTCTTTGGAAACTCCCAATTAAATCCAAAATATTCCGAATAGCCGAAATATTTCGCGTTTACAAAAACACGAGCAGGCAATTGATTGAATTTATCTTCGGGAATTTCTTTTAATTCATATTTAATATCTTCCGCATTCTCCCAGAACATATCGTGTGCTTCAGCCAACTCTTTAACCAGCCAATCTTCATGGTCTAAATCATTACGCTTTATAATTTTTTTCAACCAACTTGACAATGAAAATCGGTACATCCCAACCGATTGATAACGAAATGGGTTTATGGCTATCTCATCGCATTGTTCTTTATTTATAATTGTAATTTCCACATTTTGAATATCCCGAATGGTTTTGAGGTAATGGTTTTTCTCACAATCTACCCAACTATTTTTAATCAGTTTTTTGTTAAACAAGCCATTGCTCATCGCTGTAAAAACAGAAAGTTCTTTTTCTTGTAGAATTTGCTGGACTAACTTGTCTGGAATATCGCCGTCAAGTGTTTTTGTGGATTTTAATGCAGATAAGGTTGCTTCGCAAAGCTCTTTTTCATATGGTAGATATTTATTGTTTAATTTTTTAATCTCCTCTTTATCTTCTTCATTGTCAATTTCAATCTTAACACACTCTTTCTCTTCTAAATTTAAAACATTATAAACATAAATATCTCCGGTTTCTCCAGCAAATCTTGCACATCTTCCAACTCTTTGTAGAAAAGAATTAATAGGTGAAATTTCAGTATGCATTGTATCACAAGTAATATCCATTCCTGCTTCAATCACTTGTGTTGAAATTAAAATAGCATCCTCTTCCGGATCAGAGTCTTTTCCAAAAAGAGCTTTTAGTTTTTCTTCTTTTTCTTTTCGATCTTTCGCAAAAAACCGTGAGTGCAAACAAATGATATTATCCTTTTTTATATGAGTTAATTTCGGAAAGTCGCCTTCCATTATATCATTATAAACTTTTTGTGCCGTTTCCACCCGATTGCAAATTACAATCGTCTTTTTCCTATGTTTCTGAATAATGACATCGGCTGAAATAGTATCATCCATGACAAAAATTCTTTTTTTGTTCTCTCTTGGCAACAAGGATTTAATTTTGTCTTTATCTTCTGGAAAATCGTCTAACGTAACAATCTCATAATTAGACAAACCCAACTTTAAGTTTTTCATAAAGTCTTTACTTAACGTGGCTGTCATTATACAACATCGCGTTAAGTTTCCAAGCATTTTCAACGCACCCAGAGTAGTCGCCATTGAGCGTTCGCTGTCAAGCAAATGAAATTCATCAAATACCAAATAACTGCCAATCAAAGCGCCGGCATTAATGTTTGCCAGTTTTTGTGATAGCGGTAAAGGAAAGCATAGAAAATTACTTAGCGTTTGGTCAATTGTAGAAAAAACAATATCTTTCTCAAAATATATATCTTCATTATATTCTCCAGTTTGTATAGAAGCAATCTCTTCAAAATTAGTTTTTTTTAATGCTTTGTTCACATCCTCTGAAATAGAATTACAAAGTGTACGAAGTGGTAAACTGTAGATCATCTTTTGAGGGAAACACCCAAATGTACTTTCGATAGCATATAAATATGGAAGAATTGCCGCCCATGTTTTACCCGCACCTGTAGGAACGGAGAGAATTACATTTTTGCCACTCAATAATAATTCGGCTACTTTTAATTGGTATGTATATGGTGTAAAGCCTATTATATTTTTTGAAAATGCCTGATATTTGTCATTATCTTTCATTTCACAAATCTACACAATTAATTTAATCCAATAGTATATTTCATAATAAATTTTTATTAAATTTGCATTCCAATAATTGGAAT
>DAIPML010000209.1:0-6361 GCA_036768735.1 Clostridiales bacterium
TGTGTTTGATTTGGAAGAAACGAATGAGATGTTGCGGGAGGTGTGGGGGATGAAGAAATAAAAAATCCCCGCTTTATAC
This sequence comes from Clostridiales bacterium, assembly GCA_036768735.1. Classification (GTDB taxonomy): domain Bacteria; phylum Bacillota; class Clostridia; order DSM-8532; family DSM-8532; genus JAAYGP01. The sequence continues at coordinate 80 of DAIPML010000209.1, forward strand.
ATAAAAGCAGGGAGTAAAGCTTCCAAGTTAGGTGCGATTCATGTAATATAAAAATTCACTATTTCAATTCCTTTTCTTAGAGTTTGTACAAAAGTAATGAAAATGTAATATAAAAAATCACTTGGATATTATAAATATAATTATATTTGCAAAAAAACATTATGAGATTGTATTTAAAACTATCAAAGTCAGATAAAATTGTTGATTTCAACTATCAACCCTTACTAACTGGATGCATACACAAATGGCTTGGCAAGGATAATTTACAACACGGAAAAGTAAGTTTATACTCTTTTTCATGGCTGCAAAATATTGATGTGGTAAAAACCGGTATTAAAATTAAGAACGGATCCTATTTTATATTAAGTCTTCACGATATGGGTTTAGTTAAAACGGTTGTAAAGAACATACTTGACGAACCCGAAATGTTTTTTGGAACACGAGTTTACGATATACGTATTCAAGAAACTCCTGAGTTTTCAAGCAAAGAGAGATTTCTCTTGGCAAGTCCAGTATTGGTTAAAAGATATACGAGAGAGAAAGATATTCATTATACTTTTTCGGACGAAAAGTCAGACGAATATTTGACGGAAACGTTAAAAAATAAAGCAAAAATAGCTGGATTAAATTCAGATAATCTGAAAGTGTATTTTGATAGGACTTATCACTCTCCTAAAACAAAAATCATTTCTTACAAAGGCGTTCAAAACAGGGTTAATATATGTCCGATAATTATTGAGGGTTCTCCGGAAATGATTGCTTTTGCATGGAATGTGGGATTGGGGAATTGTACAGGAATTGGATTTGGAGCTTTAAAATAAAAAATCTATGAAAAACTTGTTTGTAGTAAAATATTCCGGTCCGTTTGGTTTCATTAAACCTTGGACAGCCGTCAGAGATAGTAAAACTTTCAGCCAACAGTTTCTTACCCCTTCCATTATTGAAGGGATTAGACAAAAATTAGAAGTAAAGAACATTCTTAGGCATAAATTAGCTTATGCCTCTATAAGCGTGCAACAAGGACAAACTCAAACACGTGGATGGGAGAAGAAAACACAACAAAAAATAATGATTCGTAATCAATCTATTATAGAAAGAGGAGTGATGATTGACCCAGTTCTTTATTTAGCTTTTGAGACAGAGGAAGAGGCATATTGTGCATCTAAACAACATATTTGTTTGTGTAGAAATGAAGATATTTTATTGCCAGAGTCTGAGGTTGTGCAAAAAACAGAATGCGAATTTGATAAAATAACCGGTTTTGAGTTGAAATTTGGCAAAAATGAAAAGTCTTTTCTCGTAGGATTTAACAGGTTTGAAAATTCGCAACCTATGTATGGTTGGTTAGAAATTACAGGAAAACCTGTAAGCGGAATGTGATGAAAGATTGGGGACATATACTGGCCAAGGGAGAAGAAAAAGGACGGGTTTCATTAATTCGTCATTTAAAAGAAGTCGCTTTTCTTGCCGAAATAGTTGCGAATCATCTAGGTTTAGATGTGGATATTGCAAGGCGAGGGGCAATACTGCATGATATAGGTAAAACAAGTATTGTTTTTCAAAAAACATTGGAAAAAGGATTTCAACGTCCTCCCGGTTTTCTATTCAGGCATGAATTAGCTTCTTTATTTTTTATATCCTTACTAAACGAAACGGAAAAGTGCCCGATTATTGAAATGATAGTGGCACACCATAAGTCAATATATCAAGATGCCGGAGGAAAAGGCATTTTAGATTTGATAGACAATGAACCTGAAGTTTTTGAAAAACATTTGATTGGTTTTGAAATATGGAGCAAAGATGCTTTAGAGATTTTAGAACATTTCGACTTTGAAATAAAGCCAATAGATATTCAGGAGGCAAAGAATAATTTTTATGAAGCAGTATATTATTGTGAAAATAGGAATTATGGATACTCTGAGTGGAAAGGTGTTTTAATCGCGGCAGACCATCTGGCATCAGCATTATATAATGTGGAAATTGTATCAACTAAACTTTTTATAGAACCTGATTTAAGTTATTACCACTCAAGAAAAAGCGAGTTATATCCATTGTCGCTTGTTTCAACCGATGACAAAAGAAAGCACACTTTAGTCACCGCACCAACCGGAGCGGGGAAAACAGATTTTTTACTTCGTAGATGTAATGGACGTGTTTTTTATACATTGCCTTTTCAGGCTTCGATTAATACCATGTATGAACGAATAAAAACCGACTTAAAAGACACAAATGCAGAAGTGCGGCTGTTACATGCTGCCTCCAGTTTAAAAATTGAAAAAAATAACATTGAAGAAAAAACACTACAACGGCATATTGGAGCATCAGTAAAAGTGCTTACCCCCCATCAAATAGCATCGGTGGTATTCGGAACAAAAGGATATGAAGCTATGATTGTCGATGTGAAAGGTTCCGATGTGATATTGGACGAAATCCATACCTATTCGGAAACCACGCAGGCCATTGTGTTGAAAATAGTGGAGATACTTTGCTACATCGGTTGCAACATACACATCGGAACTGCTACTATGCCAACGGAATTGTACCGTAAAATAATCGCAATATTAGGAGGACAAGAAAATGTATATGAAGTAAAACTGTCTGATAATATTTTGGACACTTTTGACCGACATATTATTCATAAAGCAGATTCGATAAATGACTTGACTTTGGTAATTAGTGAAGCAATATCAAATAATCAAAAGATTCTTTTTGTTTGTAACCAAGTAAAGCGTGCACAAGCTTTATATCGGCAATTGTCGGGAAATTATCCCGATACTGATAAAATGCTAATTCATAGCAGATTCAAAAGAGGAGTAAGAAATCAGCTGGAATCAGATTTAAAAAATATTTATAATGAATCCTCCAAAACTTGCTTGGTCGTTTCTACACAAGTCGTTGAAGTTAGTTTGGATATAAGTTTTGATATGATGATTACCGAATGTGCTCCGATAGATGCACTAATTCAACGTTTTGGGCGAATAAATCGTAAACGTACAAAAGATACTATCGGAAAGTACAAACCAATTTATGTATTAGCACCTTCCGAAAATAAATCAGAAGCCTTACCTTATGACATTCAAGTATTAAACTTAACATATAATGCACTGCCTGACAAAAAACTGATAAAAGAAAGAGATGCACAGCAAATGATTGATTCGGTTTACACCAATAACGAATTTGTGAATATTGATTTATCATCAGTATTCAAGGACGGACAATGGCATATAAAAGAACTTTGGCATAACCCTAAGTCTGCATTGTTGGAGACATTGGATATTGATTCGGCGACGTGCATTAGCGAAACAGACCAAGAAATATATGAAATCGCTGAGTACGAAGAACAATCGAAATTAGAGATTCCCGTTTCGTTTCGGTCAATCGGATACACGGGACTTGATAAATTGAAATCAGGTTCAAAACCATTTATCATACCTTCAAAAGCGTATGATGAGAAATTGGGATTTCTTGGGGAATTTGCGAAACCTGAGTTTTATGATGTAACAAAACGATTTTTATAAAAATAAATATAGCATGATAGCAGCAAACATAGGAAAAATATTTCTTGATGCTTATAATGATAAGTATAAATGTAATTATTCCGCAAAACAGTTTTTTGTGGAAAAATACTTTGAAGTATTTTTCAATCATGAAAAATATATGCAATGGATAACCAATTCTCCGTTCGTACAAGGAATTAAAAAAGGGGTAGCTCCCACACCACAGGAAAGAAAAATTAAACTTGATACGTTGATAGAAAAAATTTCGAAGAACGATGCGGATGCAAGTATTGCGGTAGGTTTTCCTTCTCTAGACTTGATAGCAAGTACTTCAGGGCAGATAACAAGTATGAAATTACCGTTAAATGAAGAAGACGTTTATTTGTCGTGGATTGGAAGTGGATTTGGCATTGGAGTTCAAAGCGGATTATCACTTCTGTTTGCAGACAAAAGAATCCTTTTAGATTTATATGAAGGCTGGCAACTCTATAGAGATTATCTAAATAAAACACCTGAATTAAGAGGTAATCAGATTAACACATGGAATGGACAGTGGATTGCCCACAGGTATGATAAAAGGGTTTTTAACGTGTCAAATCCAACAGCTTCATTTAACGGATTTGTATCAATGAAAGACGGAGGAATGGAGGTAACAACCCAATCATGGACAAAAATAATGATTGGTATAGCACGCACGTATCCCGAAACCAATCTAACTGCTTATATCTATAGTTTAGGACAAACAAATATTACAATTGGATTTATTCCGTTCGATTTATCTGGAATCAGGAAACCCTATAATTTATACGAAAAGTATTTTAATGTGAAACTTGAATTTGCTGAACAGCTATTCGGAACTGAATTCGGGTTTACAAAAGCATGTCAAATGGGTGCTATAGGAGTTAACGCTTTAGAACCAAAAGGCTTTCGAGATACGTTTCAAAAAGGTGTGATTCCGAAATATAATTCCAAAGATGAAGACAAAAAAATCAATTTCAATACATATCAAATCTGGTTATTAGCAATGTTAAACAATGAAGAATTATGGGAACAATCGCAACAGATTGCGAAGACCCTTAACGACTACTCTTTGAGTGATAAAAATGCAAAGAAAGTAAAAAGTCAAGAAGTCAATAACTTGTTGGCTGCCGTAAACAAAAAACAGTTTATAGAAGGTCTTACCTCTATAGTAAAAGGAAGTAATAATTCTGAGCTATTGACTTCAATAGCGGAAATAGTACATTCAATGCCTGTTGATAATGTTCCCTATTTTCTGACATTAATAAGATTTCAATATGCAGTTGTAAATAAATAAAAATTTTAAAACTAAAAAATATGAATCCTTACATTTACCTCCGGGCGTTAAAACGTGCAGAACACACCGTATTTTGTGTTCAAGATGGTCAAAAGACCTATTTTGATTCTCAATTCAATAGAGTTGTTGCCTATTCAAGCGGACAACAAGTAAAACGGTCAATTCTTGATGCATTGACTTCAAATCTCAATGTGCAAATGGCTCCTATTACTTTTAATTATAATGTAACAACAAAAAAAGAATTAGAGAATAAAGAACCTTGGTCACCATGTGATCCTACTTATGTAGATCAATTATTGGGTGGTTGGATGAAAGCAGGAGATGGAATTACTGTAAAACGCAGAAGCCCACTCTCGATATCGGCAATGAGACCCTTACATCCATTATTGGCAGGGGTAGATAAAGAAAATCTAACTTTTGACCGTAGCGATAAACCAGACAGACATCCAGTAAATGTTCGATTAGGCGATAAATTACTTACAGATGAAGAAATAGATGAGTTTTTATCAGCAAATAACCGTGCATTGCCTCGGAGAAATTGGATACCGGATAATGCTCGCACCAGTGGTTTATTTGTTTATGATATCGCCATTGATTTACGCACTCTTTTTTCTGTATCAACCAATCAACACGAACCTGAATTATCGAAAGAAAAGATTGAACATCTAAAGGACTTAGAATGGATAGAAAGTGAAAATGTATTTGGGAAATGTTTGGTTTTACCAAAAGAAGAAAGAGAAAAAGTCATCCCTGCTCTGGCTAACGCCCTTTTAAATTGGCGTATAACCTCCAATCAAGCACGAACATTCAGTTTAATGGAAACACTTGCAATAGCTATAAGTGATAATGCAAACACTTTGGCAGGTGCAATCAGAGCCAAACTAATTGAAGAAGGGGAAAAACCTAAAGCAAAACCAATCATTGATGAAACCGCAGGAGCAGATGTATTTGTAGCACTACCTTGTTCAAATTATATTGTAACAGTAAATGAAAGCACAGATGCCCTCGAACAAGCCGAACAAAAACTTATTGATCTAATGATGGCTTTTGATTACGAAAATCAATTAGAAATAAAGGCGGTATAACTGCCAATTTTTCTCAGAAAAATCCCCCTCATGTCCAAATCCACCCTCAAAACCCACTTAAAATCCCTTACCAAAGAGCAGGTGATCGATTTTGTTATACAGGTTTACGACAACGTGAAGCCCGCAAAAGAATTTATGGAATACTATCTCAATCCTAACGAACAGGTGATGTTTGAGAAGTATAAGAAAATCATTGTCCAGGAATTTTACCCAACCACAAAATACGGTGATCCTAAAACTCGGTTTTCGGTGTGCAAAAAAGCCATTGCCGATTTTCGTACGTTACACCCGTCACCACTTCTTTTGGCTGATTTAATGCTTACGCTTGCAGAAAATGCCTGTAAATTTACATACGATTACGGCGATATGTGGGAACAGTTTTATG
>DAIPML010000009.1:0-36655 GCA_036768735.1 Clostridiales bacterium
AGTTTTAGTTTTAGTTTTAGTTTTAGTTTTAGTTTTAGTTTTAGTTTTAGTTTTTGTTTTTATTTTTATTTTTATTTTTATTTTTATTTTTGTTTTTGTTTTTGTTTTTTGTTTTTAGTTTTTAGTTTTTAGTTTTGAGTTTTAAGCTTTAAGCTTAAAGCTTAAGTTTCAAAATTTAGAATCAAAAATCTCTAATTAGGTTTTTGGGGTGATGCTATTGAAAAAACAATTTCACTTTTTTGCGTTTTTATCACGCATGAAATTTATTACAAGATGGGGCCTTATGCGTAATACAAACTCTGAAAGCATTCAGGAGCACAGCCTTCAGGTGTCAATGATTGCACATGCGCTTGCTTTAATTAAAAACTCGTATTTTGGGGGTTCTGTTAATTCCGAACGTATTGCAGTGCTTGCCATGTATCACGACTCTAACGAGACAATAACCGGTGATTTGCCTACCCCAATTAAATACTATAATCCTTCCATAAGTAATGCATATAAGGACTTGGAGAATATCTCAAAGGAAAAGCTTTTAACCATGCTGCCTAACCAGCTGGCTGATGACTATCGCAGAATTCTTTTCTTTGATGAGACCTCCGACGAAGGGAAAATTGTTAAGGCAGCAGATCGTATAAGCGCTTATATTAAATGCTTAGAGGAAGAAAAGGCTGGAAATACAGAATTCAAAAAAGCTGCAGTAGCAACTCTAAAGAAGATAAATGAGATGGATATTCCTGAGGTTAATTACTTTATGGATAATTTTATCCATAGCTTTAAGCTTACACTTGATGAGTTGAATTAAGGGTTTAATTCAAAGCTTAATTCAAAGCTTAATTCAAAGTTGAATTTAAAGCTAATTCGAAGTTTAACTCAGGGTTTAATTCAAAGTTTAAATCATTGCTTAATTAAGATCTGAGTTAAGCAATGCAAATTAACGCCTTGTAATTTTTGCGCCTAATGATTTCAGCTTTTCCTCCATTGCTTCATATCCCCTGTCGATATGATAAATATCGCTTATTTCGGTTCGTTCCTTTGCAACCAATCCTGCTAAGATTAAGGCGGCACCGGCTCTTAAATCCGTAGCTCTAACCTGAGCTCCCATAAGCGGTGTATTGCCTTCAATTATTGCCGTGCGTCCGTCAATTTTGATTTGCGCACCCATACGCTTTAACTCGCTTATGTGCATAAACCTGTTTTCAAAAATAGTCTCTACAACCATGCTGGTTCCTTCAGCACGGCTTAAAAGAGAAGTCATCTGCGCCTGCATATCCGTAGGGAATCCAGGATGCGGATGGGTTTTTACGTCAACTGCCTTTATACGCTTTGAACCTTTAACATGAATTGCTGTTAACTCTTCGGAGATTTCAACACCGGTTTCTCTTAGCTTCGCAATAATTGGCTTTAAATGATCCGGCATCGTATTTTCAACTATTATATCCCCGCCGGTTATTGCTGCTGCAACCATAAAGGTGCCCGCTTCAATGCGATCAGGTATAACACTGTGCTCTGTGGGGCGCAGCTTATCTGTGCCGTTAATTCTTATGGTATCCGTTCCCGCTCCTGTCACATTTGCACCCATTGAAACAAGCATAGTGGCCAAATCAACGATTTCCGGCTCTGTGGCTGCATTTTCGATTACTGTAAGCCCTTTAGCCAAAACCGATGCCATTAATATGTTTTCCGTTGCACCTACACTTGGAAAGTCAAGGTATATCCTTGCTCCGGATAATCTTCCTTTAACCTGAGCTTCCACATACCCATGTCCGGTATTAATGTTAGCACCAAGGGCTGAAAACCCCTTTAAATGCAAATCAACAGGTCTGGTTCCAATAGCGCAACCTCCCGGAAGTGAAACCTTTGCTTTTCCCTTTCTTGCCAGCAAAGGTCCCATAACGAGAAATGATGCCCTCATCTGATTAACAAGCTCATATGGGGCGGTGTATTCTGTGATACTACCGGTATCCAAGGTTATTTCTTTTTCTTTTATGTTGAAATCTATTTTAGCACCCAGAGAAGTAAGCAGATCGCACATGGTATGTACATCCTCCAGGTTAGGAGCATCTTTTATAACACTTTTTCCATCTGTCAACAAGCATGCAGCTAAAGTTGGAAGAATAGCATTTTTTGCTCCACTAACACGAACAGAACCTTTAAGGGGAACTCCACCATCAATTAAAAATATACCCATTTTATGTTTCTTCCTCTCTTGTCTTATGTAAATTACTTGTCAATTACTATAAAATTCGTTTTTCATAAAATATAAAATATTAAATATCAAAAAATTTGTATGGTTCTTCGCGAAAAATACTGTTCCAAATTTAAGAGCTTTCGCATAAACACAAAAGCCCAAGGCACTGAAGCAGCTGTTTTTATCGCACAATTTGCTGTACAAGCATTCGTTGGATTTTAAACACCATTTAAACAGTATTTTATGGATGTAGAAGATTTAAAAAGAAAGTATTTCGATTATATTAAAATCTTCTTTTCCGAAAACATCCATTCAAAAGTAACGGCTATTAAAATCTCTTTTAAAATAACGGAAGAAATTGTTTAGCAATTTCAACACACCATTTCACGAGGTGGGGAACATCTTAGCCTCGTTATATTATATTCAATTTTATATCTCTTTATTAAGGCGGTTTCTACCGATCTTGCCTTTAAAAAGCCATGCTGCCATATGAAATTTCACCCAAATTTAAATTTAAGGCCTATATTAAATAATTGACAACTTTTATGTATTTTAAACCATTAGCAATCATTAACAATAATATTTTTGTTAATCAATCATATTATGATTGCTCCCAAGAAAGTCGTGGAACGACTTTTTCCTGCAGGTTTAACTGCAGGAAGTTGCAGCTCGCTGCAACTTCCTGCAATCACAATATGGTTATCCAGCCTTCGGAAGAAGACCGATGAAATTTAAGAAGTCTTAAATTTCATCAGAAAGTCACTTTGCGATTTTTTGGGTGTTAATCATATTATACTATATGTTTGGCATTTTGCATCAAAAAAAGACAACATTACGTTTTGATGTTTTTACCAACTCATCTTCGCTTAGATGCTCAGCAAAAATCAACATGTGTTCATGCTATTCGCATTTTTGGTATGTTATTACAGTGTTTTCTGATACACTCTGTAATATTCTTGTAGTACGTTTTAGTGTGTAGTGTTTGAGCCATACTCTGTGTGGGTTTCTTGAGGAAGCACTCTGATTAATGCTCTGTGTGACGCAACTCTTTCCAGTTACAAAGAACACTAAACAAGTCACATTTCTCCAATATAAGTTAATGCGCGGCCTATTATAGTTAGAAGCTCCCCTCTTGTAATAGGTCTGTCGGGCTCAAGAATGTTATTGTATCCAATCACTATACCGTTTTGGATTGCAAACGCAATAGCCTGTTGGTATGGTTCTTTTACATTATTAAAATCGGCAAATAAATTTTTACTTCTATCACAATCGGCATATTCGGCAAAATTCTGCCCGGTTTTTTTGCGATAGACCATCATAACAGCATAAATGGCTTCGTCTCTGCGCATTGGTAAGTTCCTACTCATATTATTGCCGGAAATCAGTATTCCTGCTCTTAATGCTTTATCCAATACATCCTCTTGACCATAATCATAGGGAATAATATCCATTATATTACATATGCCTTCAAAGAGCGTTAGTTCCTCATTAGGATTAAGATCTTTTACCGGCAAGGATGGCATTTCATAAAGATTTAGAATATTTTGCAGGATTATTTTCAGCTCACTATTTAAAATATTCTGGTATTTGTTTGTGTGAGGTTCCGTCACTGCTACAGCTCCACTGCTTGTAAGGTAAGCGGCAATAATTTTCTCCGAAGAAAGCCATGTGTTTCCAATGCTCCCCCACTTTCCTTTATAAGAATCATAATATCTAACCTGAATTTTTTCGATGTCCGACACATTTTGAAGTGGCAGCGATACCTTAATAGGACGGACAAACTCACCCAACGGCATAAAGCTTTCGTTAAAACCGGCATAAACCTTTGTTTCCGTAACAGGTAAAGCAAATTGTCTGCTGCTTTCCGGCTGCAGTTCATAAACCGGTGTCCTCACGTCAACCCTTACGGAGATACTTCCCAGCTGCTGCTTTAACTTGAAATACTCATCCTGCAAAAAGCTGCCGGGGAGGATGCATGCTTCAAATCCGGGGGTTTTCATAATTAGGCTTTCGTTTACTCCGGATAGTGTTTCCAAAACCTCACCGTCTAATTCCAGACGTATTATTTTTGTATCGGGAGGTGGTTTTGTCATGTCGATATAAAAAGCGCCTTTCCCCATTTGACGAATTCTTTCAGAAAGCCTATGAGCGTTTACTCCCTTAATTTTTGCGCTCCATATTCCATTCTCAGCCAGCGGATCGATTTTCACCATTTCACCTGTGGGAATTTCTTCAAGCGGTACATCCGCATCATATTCGCCACGGCCTTTACGGGTTACTACCATGATAACCGTACTGGGTTCCGAGCGTAGCCCCGTATCGGCACTGTAGGAAAAAAGCCTCGCAAAATAACGGTAGTTGGACTTCAATCCCGTTACCTGATATTCAAAACCATCAACACTGAACTCCTCCGATTCCTTAAAATCTACCGTACCGGATATTTCCAGAATGAAAGTCACTGTTTCCTCCGGAATCCATTCATAGAATATTGAAGTCTCCGATACTGCATCGGGTGAAGACTTAATCCCAAAGCCCCTTGGTTTGGGTGGTGGACTGTAGGGCTCCGTTTTCACAACAAGAGAATTGCTCCAATCAGACACGGTTGTGCCGCCTGAATCATTCGGTGCAACAGCCTGTATCCAAAAATAATAAATTGTATCCGCTTCAAGACCGCCAATTCTCTGCCATGGTTGATATTTTAAATCCGCATGTGAAACGCTGATGGAATCTGTTGTCTTTTCCAAGTCATCGACCGTACCATAATTAATATTATAGCTGTATTCTGTTTTGTAGCTCCAGAACAAATCGATATATGTATCGGACGGAATTCCTTTTAAATCGGATGGAACAACAGGAACCTCAACCAGAGGTGGAAAATCCGGCAGGGTTGTTACAATCAATGGGTCTGATGGGTCTGACTCTAATAAGCCGGTTCTGTTTTTTACAGTGATCCATATTAAATAAGTTGTATTGGGATCAAGACCGTTTACCGGCAACGAAAATGTTTGATCCACACCAAGCTCTATGTTTGGAACAGTAACTGATGCAATATTTTTCTCCAGGGAAAGGATATAATTCTGAGATAAATCTCCATACACAATATTATCTCTTTTTTTAATGGATTTAACAATTCTAAGAGCATCATCATATTCTACACAATGTATCAATACCTCATAACCATCTCCATACTCCACAAACCTTTCGGACATTTTTCCCTCAGTACCGTCCGGCAGGTTTTTGTTTTCAAGATACTCATCATATGTAAATGAATTATATTGGTTATAAATATTGTTTTCTGAAATTGCTTCCTGATCATTTTCCCTGATTACATACAGCCATTTCTTCATTTCCAAATGATACAACTCTGTCCAGGATTTCTCCATCTGTAGAGTTATCTCCGATTTATCTATAGAGCTCCCCGGTTTCAAGCGAAATGGCGGAGAAGGAGGCGCTAAAGGCTTATCCGTCTCAACATCAGGTCTGGTTATAATAACCTTTATACCTGGCTCCGACAAATAAGGCATCGAAAGCATAAACCCGCCTTCTTTGCTTTCAGTCAGGTAATTTTTTTTTGCAATCATAACAAAATAATAAATTGAGTTAGGCTTAAGATTATTTAATGTGTGCTTATAGCCGATGAGTCTGCCCGTTTCTAAATCCCTTACCTCGTTTATTTGTGTCATTGACAAATTGGAGCCAATCCTTTTTGTTAAGGGAAGGGTTTTCATATCCTCTATGCTTTCAACAAGATATAGATCATAGTAAATATCCGTGTCCACTCTTCCATCCCCTGTATAAGGGACTGTCCACAGCAGCGTTGCAGACTTGTCTGTAAGAAGCTCGTCGAAAAGCAGCGGAGCTGGAGCTGCCCCAGGAAACCCGGAGACAAATTCCGGCGCTGCCGGGTTTTCTGGAATTTGCTCAACCAGTGCCACTTGAACCGTTGAATAAAAAGGTACGCTTGAGCCGTCCGGCTTATATGCTATCGCTTCAACCTTATATTTATATCTTTCAACATCCGATGGTGTTAAATTCATTTCATAGCGGTCTTTATCTGTTATAAGAGCGAAAAATGTTTCTTTGCCAGCCCTATCATATCGATACAGCTTGTATTCGACCTTTGTAAAGGTTGTGCTGCCGATTGCTCCTTTAATAATCGGATCCCAGAAAAGCATCCAGCGGACACTGTCTGTGGTTTCACCCATCTTCTTTGCTTTTAGAATAATTTCAGTTTTAACACGAAGAATTGGAAGCTCGTCCTCAGGAATAACCGAAACATCAGCATTCACGAGAGGAATAACCTTAATTGAATATTCACGTCCGGGCAGGGCATTTGCATAAATATACTCAAGCTTACCGCTTGCTGCGGTAACTCTGCTGTTTTCTTTTCCTATGTCGGAACCGATAATATCGGGAATTGATGGTGGCTGGGTAAAGCCCGATGTGTCGGAAATAAGGATTCTGTAATCAATTCTTCCGTCCGTATCCCAGACATCATCCCAGACTATTTTTATCTCATTAGTGCCGCTTATCAACTCAGCACCAAAATCCAAATTGGTCAGGAATTTAACCCTGTTTGACTTGCCTGAAGAAAATTCATACTGCTCAAATTCCCCGTATGTATAATGGGATATACCGTAAAACTCATATATTGTTCCGTGATCGAGTTCTATTCCATAACCGGTTGTGGTAAGGCTGGTGTCTGAACCGTCTAATGTAAATTCTAAAACATCATTTTCAAGAATTCCGGTACCTCTTTGTACACGGTTAAAATAAAAAATCTGAGTTTTATCTCCGGTTGCTCCTACCGGGTATGTAGGCGCACCCCAGTTGAATTTGGCAAACCAGTTTTGGCCTCCCTCGTTCTCATAAGCAATGTCCGTAACAGTAATATTTTGCGGAGGAGTGGAAGGGATTGCCGTATCCGCATAAGCTATTTGTATAATAAAAGCTCCCACCATGCTAATTATGATAAGCCATACAAAAATTCTAATAATCAGCTTTCTCTTTTCCATTGTTTTCCCCTCGTATATAGTATTTGTAATGCTTTAGTTTACAAATTTCCAGTTACAAATCTCGGACTCTCTTTACCATTCCCCCAAAAGCTCTAAAACAACAATTATCTCTTTAAGCATTTCTTCAACCGTGACCTTTTCAGCTCCATCATAAGTATTGTCCGGCTCAAGCCTCGTAATACCCAAATCCAAGGCTATTACAAGCCTGTGATAAGCAGAGTCAGACATCCTGTCACCGTTTTTTATGTATCGTCTTGTCATAGGACGGATCATTTCAGCGGATATACCGGATTTATAGGCGTAAATCTCCACCGCCACAGAAGTTGCCTGTTCACGGTTTATAGCCGGTTGGATAACCGATACCGGCAGGATCTGTTCAAGATTATAATAACGTATTTTCGCAGGATTTGATAGCCCTGCTACCTCATTTTCTGTTCCTGTAACCACTTCAAACAGAATTATTGCATTATCCCTTGAAACATAATCACCGGGATAAAGAGTTCTGCTTCCAAAAACCGTCTGCAGATTGTATTTTTGTGCAAAACGCTGCAGGCTCGGATCGGTCACTCCATCTTTTGACGGTATATCCACCTGTCTTATATTGAAAATGGTATATTCTCCCGGCGAGTTAACTGTTATGAGAATATATGGGAACATCCATGCCTTTAAACCACCGGGCTCCTCCCATTTGGTTTTTCCTTTATACAAAACATAGGGCTCAACGAGGCCTTCATAACCTTGGTGTAAAAGCTTAAGTTTAAAGCCTCCGCCTAATTCCGGCATCTGCTTGCGGTTTATAACAGAAGCTGAAAAGCCTCTACCTCCATCTAAAATATCCTTTATGTAAAAAGATAGCTCCTCTTCGATTCCATCCATTATTATGTTAAGTATATTTTCCAATTCAACCTGGTTTTTATAGGTTGACGTTGTTTGCTTGTTCATAAGCTCGGCAAGCTTCCGATCGAAAATGCCGTATTTGAATGGGCCGGTTTCCTCAGGTTCTTTTAGGATATCGTAAATTATTTCGTTTATCTCAGCATAGGTACGCCTAACGCCAACAGCCTCCATGCTTATATCATAAACCTGAGACCCGTAGGTAAACCCAAAAGCCGGCGAGATTGAACCTGCTTTTTTTCTTTCAAAGGTTATCTCCAGCATTGCTTCCTTTACATTGGTTGCAGAGGCAAGCTGCTTTAGATATTCCAGTTCAAGAGAATCGCCCGTAAGGGTCAACTCGCAGCCCAACAGTTTTATAGTTAGCCTTGTATTATGCTTTCCGATTGTATCTAGCACCTCATACGGTATAAGAATTACATCCTTTAAGACCTCCGGTCTTTCCTTGGAAATATCCACCGTAATGCTCGAATGCCCAGCCATGCGCATTAGGTTTGATATGCGGGCTCCCTTTAACAAAAATCTATTTGAAGTTTTGTCGGATTCATTTACCGTAAAGTACAGCTTTCTTGTAAGATTATCTGCTTTTTGGTTAAAGGCATCTTCAATCTGGTTCTTTATATGATCCTTATCATAATCATCCTGACTGAAGTCGGTACGAATGGTAACAGGCCCTATATGCTTTGAATCCTCGATGTTTCTCGCCCACACCTTTATATAATAACGGGTATTTGCTAAAAGGGCTTCCCTTGTATATGTTCCGTCACTTCTTTTCCGACGGGTGTTGGATATTTTGGCATAGTAAATATACCGATCTTCCAGCCCATCTTCAACATATTGGTATGTTTTTTCAAGATAAAAATCTATACTGGAACCATCCTCAAGAACGTAGCCAAAATCGTTTTCGTCAGCATCCTCATCAAACTCCAGGATGACATAATCATCATCGTCATCGTTTCTTATTTCAAGGAAATAATTGTACAAGGATTCACCTTCAAACCTGACCTCAATTTCATGAAGAGTGTCCCTGGTTTTCATAATAACAGGATCGCTCCCTGAGTTATACCATGCCTTGTCGTCACTGTCATACCAATATTTCGTGTCTTCTTTTGTGTAGAATGGCTTTATATCATACCATGTGTCCGGATCAAGATCATACAAACGGAAATAATAGCTGCTTCCATCTTTAACAACCGAATATTTGGATCTGCTAAGCTCATAATATGCGGAATCCTTTTGATAGCGCTTCTTTAGCATTATTTTCATATCTTCCGCACGAATGCCGGAATAATTCCTGAGTCTAAAGCCGAGCTGAACATCATTTATTACTTCAAAAAACCCCGGAGGTTGAACCATTTTTGTTGTAACCGGTATGCTCACCCAGCTGCTGTATACGGCATTCTCCGTCCCTCTGTTTCGTACAGCTCTCAGGCTGAAATAATATAGGTGGTTTGGTTTTAAAAATGGCAGATTAACAGGCAGACGTGCCACCCGGGTATTGTCAACGTTATAAGTGAAACCAACATTTTTAAGGTTCGTGTTTAATACATTAATATTTAGCTCTGTATCGGTTTCATTTGTTTTATAGTTCTTATATACCCTAAGAAATCCGGGATTTTCCGTTGTTCCATTATTGTATTCATCATTAATGTAATCGCTGACAACAGCACCGGCAGAAAGCTTCTTTGTTGTACAGACCATTTCATAGGTGACATCCTGCTCAGCATGAAGCCAGTTAAGTGTTACTTTTGCATCTGTCAGCTCCATCTCTCCATCTTCGTCTCTCGCAATGGAAAACTCCACCGGAGTTCTAGGAAGCCTGTCGGAATCGTCAAGGTCGCCTGAATCAGTCTTTGGTGTTGTGATGGATTTAACAGGTGTTTCATCGCTTAGGATAAACGGAGCCGTTTCATCGCCCACATAGAGCTTTGCACGAACCTTAAAATAGTATGTGGTGTTAGGCTTAAGCTCACCCACGCTATCCCCGGGGAAGCCAGTCACAAGTGTTGATACAGGAACCTCAGTGTTTTCATCCGGATAAAGGGTTTCAAGAAAATCAACAAACGGAGGCTCTAAAAGGATAAAGCTATCCTCATCCGTACTATCGCTTATATATAAATCATAGATAATCTTTCTGTTTTCGGTTATGGTAGTATAATTCAACCAATCATTATCTCCCAGGATTTTCGGGAAGCTTACTGTAATTCCATTTAAAACAGGCTTTCCTGTAACCGGATCAGGCTGAGGGTCAACGTCCACGCCTAATGTCATGTTAGGAAGCGGTACGGGCATTTCTCTCAACGGGTAGGTTGTAAAGCTAACAACAGGAGAAATATAGGATATCTTCTCTTCCAGGTCTATTTCCTCACGGTTGACCCAGCTTATCTCATCCTTATGCTTCATACGCGCTGAAAACATCCTCAGGTAGTATACTGTGTTAGGAAGCAAAAAGTTTGGGTAGTCCGGGTTTCCGTTAATATCATAATCAATATCATTTTCATAATCCAGTGGTGTGTTTAAAACGAGATCATGAAACAAATTGTCTCCGTGCACATCAAAATAAAGTCTGCCGGCGTCATCAGGATCCTCATGGAGCTGGTGCTTCCCAATTGTCAGCATGCGCTTTTCCTTTACGGGTACATAAACGCTTATTTGCTCGTCACCAATTGTGCGGGTTTCCATAATTTTAACATCATCGGATAAATAGGTGTTTAAAAGCAGGTGAAAAGTAATATCATTATCGTTATCCGGAGCTGATACAATGTCAGCCCAATTCTGTGTCCGCCACATGAGGGGTTTTTCAAAGAAAATTCTTAGATCTGTTAATGGTATGTTTATTGATGCGATCTCAGCTGGATTTTGATAAAATACATCCTGCTTCCCATCGTATCTTGGCAATATTTCTATTTCTCTCGGAACGGGAGGCTTTCCTGTGTCGTTACCCAAAAGCCTTAGATCAAGCGCTAAAGACCCTAGCGGTGTATGTGAATTTCCGTCTGTTACAACAATACGATAATATCTTTGCGGATGCTCCCCGTTTTGGTCAAGCGGGATTTCAATAATAACACTCCCCCACCCCGTAGCATCAGGTATACTTGCATCAGGTACTTTAATGCCGCTTGATATATTAGATGAGTTTTCAATTAGATCTACAATAGAACCTGCATCCTGAACCTGGTAATAAAGCTCTGTGTAGTTCTTGCTTTTAATCTTAAATATTCGAACTTCCATCTTGTCCACATCGACCTTGCTTACTTCATACATTGTCGGTGTAAAAATGGAATCAATTCTTCCCTCTATGGTTTGGAATACATAATCCTTGTTTTCAATAAAGAATCCCTGGCCTGAACCATATACGAGCCTTGATGAAAACGCCTGTTCATTGCTGGCTATGTTCCAAAAATACATACGAATATTTATCTTCTCATATTCTGTTCCCGGTATAATTCCATCGGTTTGATCCAATGTAATGTAAACATATTTGTCGTCCGATGTAATATTTCCGTCAGTATCAAAACCGTTAACCGCTTTACCGTTTTCATTTACAATAATTGAACCATCCTCGGTTACTGTTGTCCTGTAATCCCTCCCAGTGACAATATCCGTAACCTCGTTCATTTGTATGTGGAAATATGTGTAATCCAGGTCAATATGAGGAGAATTTTCACTCTCCAATGGATCGTAATTTACATTTCTATGGGTTATGGGTAGAATATCACTCTGGGTTGGTTCCCAGATAGTGGGCACCTTCCAGCGAAGTGTTATTTTGGGTTTTTGCCCGCTTATGATACGTATGACTTGTGTGTCATCATTGTTCTTAATAAGGTTTGGAGTTCCGTCCGACAAGCCTCCTAATACTGCAGAGTCATTAAAAGATGTGCCTTCAAAGGTTATATCCGAAAGAAAATACACTGTTTCCGTATCAACAAGCTTGCTAAACCTGTTGTTAAACAAAACACCGGCATCATCGCTGTCTTTGAAGCTAAAAGCAAGATCATAGATATGATCCGCCACAACTGAAATGCTGGCAATATTTTTCCCATTAACAAGAGCTAAAGTTGTACCCGTCTGTGTTTCAACGGTTCCATCAGGTCTGTGCCATGAAATAGTAAAAGTTGAAGTGCCATCAATGGGCATCCAGGATATATCCCATTTACCAGTTGTCTGGTTATATGCAAAAGATGGGTTAAACATGTTATTTGCAGCAAGGCTGGGCTGTATAGGCGAGAAGACCGCACCCACAATAATGCACGCAAGAATAAATATAGCTGCTGTTTTTTTTAATAAAAGCCTCATCAGCTCAACCCCTTAAATTTCATTACAAAAATATAGCCTTAGCTTAGTCGGCAAAACTAAGGCTTAATAAGCAAAACATCGGCATGCCATCCAGTCTCTAGTGGCTAGTAACTAGGAACTAGGACCTAGAGGCTGGAAGCTGGAATTTAGAAGCTAGAGGCAGAAGTTGTAGGAAGCAAGTAATTTAGTGCTTAGCTTCTAGCTCCTGGGAGCTTGCTCGAAAACTCGATTTTGATGAATATTTATAAAAAGTACAGCCCTGAAACCCACATAAGTTCGTTGAGAAATTGAGTCATTTCGAAATAATAGCTTTCCGAGCAGGCTCCCAGTACACATTATTAATATCGGCAGGCAGTCATGTTTTTTTTATCGTTTTGGGGATCTCTTCAACTCGAAAAAAGGTATTCCCTCTCTTTTACATAAAACTATTGCCATAAAAGCTTAGTATGGTATGGTATGGTATGGTATGGTATGGTAAATCAAAACAAAGCAAACCAGTACTATATAGTGGAGAATCAAAGGTATTTCCTAAGCGACTTTGAAATATATGTTAATATGGGGCTTTTATCTTTATATCTTCCATAGGAAAACGCTTTACATTCAATGTACATAGAGTGCATCCCAATTTCTTTGCAGTAGCAGCAATAATAGCATCTGCTGTTGTAAGACCATGACTTTTCATATAATTCATCATATATTCACTCGCAATATCAGCTATAGAATGATCAACAGGAGCTTCCTCAAACATTTGTAACAAAGATTTTATTTTGTCATCCTCATCGGAACGCATTCCCGCAAGTAGCTCAATGCGAGTAATTATGGAGCATACAGGCTTAGCTTCATCAATTATCAGTGACCTAAGAAAATATGTAGCAGTTGGTTTACCACGCAGATGAGCAATAAGAATGTTTGTATCTAGTAAAAAGTTGACTTCACTACAGATCCCCCTCTCTCTGGACCATTTATTTCTCATTTCATTTACAAAACTGTCGGAATCAACAATTTCGTCCCTGTCCTTCCAAATTCCACTTGTATCAGCCAGCTTATCAAGAATCGGTCCCTGCTCTTTGACAAGGTATTCGCTAACAGCTTCACATACTACCTCTGCCATGGTTTTCCCTTTCTTTTCAGCAACTTTCTTTAGGTTTTCCTTTTCAGTCTTATCAAAATATATTTGTGTTCTTTCCATATAACTACCTCCATATATATACATCATTAAAATGTATGTCAATATAAAAAGTGGGCTTCGCCCACTTTTTTACTGTATAATTATCGCCCAGAAAACCACAAGTCGGCTTTCGGATGAAATTTAAGATATCTTAAATTTCATCAGCCTTCGAAAGAAGGCTGGATAAACATATTGTGTTTTAAAATATTTGTCCTCGGAGAATATTCTGCATCCTGAGCACCCTGTTATTTCACCTTTAGATGGAAGTTTTCTCAATCTTTTACTCGACTGAAGCAGGAGCAAGACCTTGACTGAACTCATATGCAGCATTATATTTTGGTTCAATAACATATGTGCCGGTTTTATCGATAAATCCCCACATTTCCTCAGAATTTTTAACCGGCGCCAGGCCTTCACTAAAATTCATCGCAGCAACAAATTGAGGTTCGATTACAAATTCTCCTTGCTGGTTAATGTATCCCCATTTACCGTCATTCGAGTTATCAATTTGAACAGCAGCCAAGCCTTCATGAAATGGGCTTGCCCATGCAAATTTTGGCTCGATGATTACATCGCCGTTTGTATTAATAAATCCCCAGTCTGCGACCTGATCCACGCTCACCTTTATTGCACTCATTCCTTCGCTGTAACTTGAACAATAAGTATACTTTGCTTCTACAACAATTTCACCGTTTCTGTTAATAATACCAATACGGGGGCTTTGCGTGCCCACACCATAAATCGCCAAATCATCTCTGAAAATTGAAGCAATATCAAAGGTGGGTTCAAGTACTATTTTACCGTTTTTGTCAATGTAACCGTACTTACTGCTTTCCGGGAGCTTAACCGGTGCCATATTCTCGTTGAATATGGATGCATCCAGATATTCGCCATCAATGGCTGTTTTTCCCTGCTTGTCAATAAAGATCCACTTTTCTTCTTTCATGACAGGAGAAAGTCCCTCATAAAAACCTCTTACTTTTTCATATTGGTAATCGATTACCCTTTCACCGGTTAAATCAATATAGCCCCATAGTGCAAGCTGGGAATTCCCTAACATAACGGCAGCCATGTCCTCGTTGAATGGGAGTGCGTTATCAAATTGGGGCTCTATAACGAAATTGCCTGTTTTATCAATATATCCAAAATTGTATTCTGTCTCCTGCAAGCAACCTGTAAACAATATT
Source organism: Clostridiales bacterium (assembly GCA_036768735.1). Taxonomy (GTDB): domain Bacteria; phylum Bacillota; class Clostridia; order DSM-8532; family DSM-8532; genus JAAYGP01. The sequence continues at coordinate 14,749 of DAIPML010000009.1, forward strand.
ACAAAAAAAATCGAAAGTATAAAAACTTTTCTTTTCATTCAATAGCCTCCATTGGCATTCATATTTTAATTAAAGATATTAAGTTTGTATAAAAATCCGTTATAGGTTTCAATGAATTCTATTTCAACCTCACAAAGTAATCCCGCAAAAATCATTCTAATACCTGTTATGTCAGTGAGAATCGTCTGTTTCCAAAATGTGTACAGGAAGATATTCAGCAAAATGCTTAATACCTTGATCTGTAGTAATATTTTACACAGTTATATGTGTATAGTCAATATCATATTTCTTGAGAATACCCCGCTGCGAAGCCTTCATATCGGCTATACAACGGGGTATCATTCATACATCTTTGTTATCTATTGTTTTTTTTCTTTTTCTTACGCATTCAGTCAACAAATACTCAATCTGGCCATTAAGTGACCTGAAATCGTCGGCAGCCCAAGACACCAGCTCCTTCCACAGAGAAGGTGAAAGCCGGAGCAGCACTTGTTTTTTATTATTTTCTGTATTATCAGTCTTTTCCATTTGAAAACTCTTTCTAATATATTGTTCCGCTGTTGACAACCGGTTGGGCATCCCTGTTGCCACACAAAACAACCAGGAGATTGCTCACCATTGCCGCCTTACGTTCGTCATCGAGATTCACAATATTGTTTTCGCTCAATTTTTCAAGAGCCATTTCAACCATGCCAACGGCTCCTTCAACAATCATTTGCCTTGCATCGATGATAGCAGATGCCTGTTGCCTTTGCAGCATCACTGCTGCAATTTCAGGTGCATAAGAAAGATGCGTAATTCTTGTTTCCATAATTTCCAGTCCGGCAATTTTTACTTTGGTTTGAAGCTCTTGCTTAATTTTGTCTGCAACTTCGATACTGCTGCTGCGTAAAGATTTTTCTTCATCATTATTCGGTGAGTCTGAAATGTCATATGGATATAAACGTACGGTATTTCTAAGTGCAGCATCGCATTGAATGGACAAATATTCAATGTAGTTCTCAACATTAAAAACTGCTTTTACTGTGTTTACCACCCTCCAAATTACAACGACCCCTATTATTACAGGGTTTCCGAGTTTGTCGTTTATTTTTTGCTTATTGTTGTTTAGAGTCATTGCTTTTAAAGAAATTCTTCTGCTTTTCATTGCTGCTATATTTGCTGCCTGTACATTCCCACTCGTGGCTGCATTGGCGAGTTCGGCACTGATTAAGCCCGTAGAAGCATTTTTGGCAGTAGGGTTCAGAGAAATAACAAAGGGATTAACATAATAAAATCCTTCTTTTCTGAGTGTACCGTAATATCTGCCAAATAAAGTGAAAACCGCAGCTTCATTTGGTTTTACAATTTTCAGACCTGCAAAAAGAATAGGTCCAACAATAAATAAATACAGAGAAGATGCAATCACCACTATTATGCCCATAAGATCACTGGGATCACTTTCAGTAATTATAATACCTCTAATAAAACCAACAAGTGAAACTATCATAAGTAAAAGATTAAGTAACAGCATAGGCATACCTTTAATTGATTTGGCCGGGATTTCTTCGTTAAAAATCTGTTCTCTTTTTGTTTCATTAATTTCGGACATGTATAAACCCCTTTCATATTCGATATTGTAATTATATCATTTTGATATCATATTTATATTACACCAATATTATTTATTTGTCAAACATTAAATAACAGGATCAAATGGCTTATAAACTACCAAATTCAATGCTTTGCAGGGTTTTTTAGTCCGGCTAAAAATATACTTCATTGATATGTCCAAAGCTATGCTCATATGCACCCATCACTACTTAGCGTGGATATTTGTGTTAAATAGATGAAGAAAAATTCAATAATATCTGATCTGTCCTATTTCAACCAATTCTCTTTCAACACCTATAATATTGTTTTCACTATATACTTTTTCTGTTCCGCCTGTTTGCCACACAGGTACATCTTTAGTGAAATAGAACCAATTGTTAAAAATATATGCCCCATTGCTAGGCACTCCCCGGATGGCAATGCACGTAGGCATTTCTTCAGTGTTACCCATAAATGTATTGTGATGGATTCTTATGGTATCCCCTGCAATTATGCCATATCCAGTCTTAAACCCATGCATATCAAAATTATGGGGTGAAGTTGAGATCCAATTAGGTCCGCATATATTATATCTAGCTTCATACCCCTCTCCGGGAGCACCCGTTCCTGCAATGGCATGACGACAGTTGTCAAAGTAGTTTGCTTCGACAAGAGCAACTCCACCTTTTGACAGTGTTATTCCATAACCTAAGCCTTCCATCTGGTTATGATGAATATAGTTATGATGAATATAGGCTCCCGCTTTCATTTCTAAATCGCTTATTCCTGTGTCAGTAATCTTTGTGTCTGCAGCGGAATCCTTTGGATCGACATCTGCTATATTAGCATCTTTACCCACTGGATTATAATCGGTACATTCACCAATGTTACCTGCGTCGTCATTATCCATTTTTTTAGTAAATTCCTCTTTTCCCAACGTTTTATCTGACCTCACGTTACTTGTAATTCCTGTTCCAGCGATACCAATCGCAGCATCACTCCAACCAAAAAACTCACAGTTATCAATTTCAAGGTTACGGTAGGAGCAATATAATGCAACTGACGTATCACTAACAGAATCAGTTTCTTTGTGAGGTCCTTCAATCCGCAGACCTGTAAGCCTCACATTTTCACCATTTACGGTAAACAAACGTGCGCCCCCTGTTGTCTGGTAAATCCGACCCCCAAGGGAGCCATCTGAACCTCTGTCGCTGGCAATTGTAACCCCGCCTTTTACCATAAGCGAACGACGAGTCATGTCAATATCAGAATCACCTTCTATCCAAATAATTTCTCCTGCCTGCGCCAAACTTAACGCTTTAACCAATTCTGCGCTTGTACTTACTGTGAACTTTATTTGCGAGTCTTTCCTTTCTATTCCGCCGGTATATCCTTCCCCGCCGCCTATTGGCTGCCCTGTCTTGTTTGCGTCTGCTCCGTAAACATCAGCTTCTGCCGTCGATACCGAACGGGAAGGGTTTACATGGTTTGGTGACTTATCTAAAGACCGAGTTTCTCTAGCCGAATGTGCGCAGCTTGTAAAGATCGATCCAATAAACGCAAAGATCAATAAACCTTTTAATCTTTTTCGCACTCCCATAGATACAACCTCCTCTACAACTAATCATAGCCGGTGACCATTACCATATTCATTGCTTGCTGATTCCATTTTATGAGTTCTTACCTTTTATTCAATATGAAATGTTTGACTATCATATTTAAAAATTGACAGACTTGATGCTAAATTTTCTTTGATATATTAATCTTTTGATATCTCTCACATTGTCTTACACAATTGCAACACACCGTTATATCGCTATTATGCTCCCCGCTTGATTTTGGTAATCGGTACCCGTCACCAGACGTTTTCCAACCATTTTGATTGAAAATACGCGAAGAGATGGAGCGGGACCCATCTTATTACCTCATTATAAAAATTCAAATGCTCAATTATCCGCTAAACATGTTCTGTACTCGCCGGGTGTTATACCTTCGTATTTTTTAAAAGCTCTTATTAATGAACCGGAGTTATTGTAACCTACTTTGGCAGCTACATCTTCCACTAAAATGTTTTCGCTTTCCTTAAATAGCTGTTTTGCATTTTCTATTCTCAATTTTTGTACATAATCATTAAAATTAATCCCGGCGTTCTCCTTGAAAAACCTTGATAGATAGCTTATCGACAAATTAAACCTGTCTGCAATCAGGGTAAGCGAAATGTCTGGATTGTTATATTCCTCTATCAAATAATGCCTTATATTTTCAAACATATTTATGTTATTACTTTTTTTGTTCTTATTAACAAGTCGGCATATAATTGTATAGGTTGAAATTAAAGAGCCATACGCAGAATTAACGGTTTCAGCATTATATAACTGTTTCAGTATATTGGCATCTTCAAACTTTTCCAAATCAATTTTTAGGTCATTAATTATTTTCATGGCAGTGCTTACAATATTATATATTAATATCCTGGATATCTGCCTTGATAACTGTATTTCCTTGAAGTTTTCGCTGTAAACCTCCTCTAAAAGCGCTTTAACCTTTTCTATGTTCCCTGCTTTTACATTGTTGATGATCTCCTGTTCTATGCTTATAGGATAATAATATTTTGTTTTTATTTCCATCGAATTTTTAATGGAATTATAAAGAATAACCTCACCTCTGTCTTTATGCAGTGTATTTAAAGACAGAAGCGCCTCTTTATAGGATCTATTCAAATCCTTCACTGAGTGGCATATACCTCCGATACCAACTGCTGATTGAATATCTAAGCTATCTAACATTTTCACAATCCTTATGCCGAACTCCATTGGAATAAATATTTGTTCATTAATGATTTCTACTAAAACTGAGATGTTTGATTCGTTTATATAGAAAACATACCCTTCCTGTTCCTGCTTTAACATTTTTCGAATCCTATTTATAATGTCAGAATAGTCATTTATGTATGCACCGCTTAAGAAAGGTTTTATGGAAAGCACGACGAGCTTTGCTGATTTAAACTTTATATCGGACATATCGATTATTTCGTCTGTGTCATTACCCATGATTATTCCCTTTTTTAGCAGCTTTTCGACCGCATTGTCGGTCAGATATTCTGTTTGTTTTCGAACCCTATGCTTAAGATCTTTGTTCTCATTTATTGTTTTCCTCATGCTTTCTTCGATATGTTTGAATATACCTTCATTAGTGACATTTATTCCATCATCATTCACAATTCCTATTAACCTTGCAATCGGGCGGTAATGCTTATATGCGAAAACGACAGCAAATACAAGAACAACAAAAAGCGAAAACAAAAGTATAGAAATAATTGTACTTTTAATTGACATAAACTTTTTTTCGAATTCAGTTTGGGGTATTTTAGATACAATCTCCCATCCTAAAACCTTGGATTTTACAATAGTTTTAATTTCATCCATATCCTCAGAGTTTTCTTTTATAGGATTAAGCTTTAATATTGGTATCTGCTCCGAACTGAGTAAAAAAATCTCAGTTGTCCCGGTAAATAAATTACTTTGTAGAAATGATGCTATAACGTCCATGTCAATCTCAATAATAGCTGTTACATCCCATACCTTCCTGTTCCCAACAGGGAGGGAGTTGGCATAGTATAGTTTATTCATGCTTTCTTCTTTATCTTTTGCATACACCAATTTCCTGTGATTGTATGTACTTATCAGACTATTAACATCATAACCGCTTTTGTCAAAATGCTCAAAATAAAAATCATAATTTGTTTTGTATTCATTTGAAATAATTATATCGTTATCGAAAAATAAATGAATTCCTTTTACAAACCTGTTACTGTACACATAGGTGTTTAAATCCTTAATAACTTCATAGGCATTATAGTTTTGGTCGCTGTTTTTAAGGTTTAAGGGTGCATTCATACACCTTAACACCCTTGGGTTCGAATTTATAAGGCTTATCAGTTCATCCATATTTGAAAACTCTTTTTCAATTGAATTTATCGTGTTCTGCAGCAGTACTTTATTGACATTTATAATCTGATTTTTGAGGGATTTGTTAAGTATCCCATAAATAAGCACTGTTCCAAAACAGAGTATTAGTATAATTACAATTTCGGTCTTCAAATAATTGAATATTATTTTGAGGCTTGATTTTGAGTTGAGTATCCGAGTTCTTTTAAAAAAACTTCTCATAAATCACAACTCCATTCACATGTAACCCCATAGGGCGATTTACCTGTTCACTTTATGACTTTCTGGTTGATAACCACATTATTATTATATGTTAAATCATGAAAAAAACAAATATGATGTTTACTATAAAGTAGATTTCCGTTTTATAACCCGTGTTTTTAGTTCTTATATCCCCTTGATGTTATTTTTGTAAGTAAGATCCTGTCTTAATCTCTAATCATCAGAGACAATCTTCCAATTATTATATCCTCCACCTCATCAACAAATTGCCCTGGCAGCCCTGCTGACATAAATGACTGGCTTTCATAACCACCTTCGGATATTACTTTTTTTGTAGGAATGTAGCACCCTACACTGTTTGAATATCCAAGAACTATTATATTTTCATCATTGAAAATTCTTTTTATATCTTTACCGATATCACTAACGACCTCGTTTTCAAGAGCAACTATGCAGGTTTTGTCATCCAGCCGCAAGCATGAAATATAATAAGATATGTAGTTTTTGATATTGCCTTCTTTAATTTTAAAAGCCATTTTCTTTGCAGACGCTTTGATACACTCGGGCACATCAGGATTCTCTGCAACAGCAAGCCATCTTTCAAAGCTCCAAATCTCAGAATACAGCTTTATTTCTGTAGATTTCGATTGTATATTTACATCAATTTTTCTCCAATATAAACCCGCATCTTTTCCTTCAGCTTTTTTTAATAGTTCCTGAATTTCCGCAGCAAAAGACACACCTGCTTCTTCCAGCTCTTCAAATGTGCAGTGTTTAAATTCACCGTTTTCTACTGATACAACAGGCTTAATATCAGCTCCACATCCCTGCAAGAATATTGCAACCATCCCTGGATTTTGTTTTTCAAGAATTTTTCTCACAACCCCGGGATAGTCCGCAGAAATCAGATAGTTACTTGAATTCATTGCTGTCGCATGACAAGCATAATTGTATAACAAACCCCGAGTCTGTCCTTTGCCGTCTGTCAGTTTTATAAGATATAAATCCGGATCCATGCTATCCATATTAAAATACGGTTTCCATAACGCACCATTTTTGTTCGGATACCTTCTGCTTACACCAAATTTAGATTTTCCTCTTATGACATAGGCATTTCCTTCGACAAGATTATTAAATCCTTTCTCAAGCATATTCAAAATCTTTGATTTTACAATATTGTAGTACCTGATGTCCTCGGTGAAATCTACTTTTGAATCATTAGGGTGCCTGTAAATATTGAAGCTGTATGACTTATCTCTTGTTTCTTCATCCTCACCAGTAATCGCAACAGCTGAATGGGTATGGGAGAAGTTTAGAATTATTTCATCCTCTGAAAGTCCAAACCTATCATTGATGGCATTTTTGATCCCATTTGCATAACTTCTGTCGCCTCCGATCAAATCCAATGTAATAATAACCACTGTTTTGTTCTCCTGCAATATTACGACGGAAGCATATGGTTCATCATGAACACCATCGTTCCTCTTATCTATTCTTGCAGCAAACCCACAAAGATAAACGGGTATATGTGGAGTAATATCGTCCTTGAGTATTGAAAATTTCATTCCTTAATCCTCCTGTCTATTTTTATGAATGTGATAATCATAGCCCTCTTATAGACAACATAGCTCGAAAACCATCGGAACAATTAAGAAGCAGGGAGCAGCTATTTTGTTATTACAGAACCTTGCTCCCTGATTATACATTTCAGTTGATTGTTTATTCAAAATTATGTCATATGTTAAAGCTCTAAATCAACATAGATAGTTGTTTTAATTAACCTTGTCAAGAGCATTCTGATAAATTTCTATTAACCTTTCAACATCCATTACATCATTCATCTGTTTGACATTGTCATCCCATTTATCAATTGGTGTCATACCCATAACAAACTTATGAACTTCTTCTTCTACAAATGTCTTCAAATCTTGGAGTATCAAGTCAATCTCTTCTTTCTCCGCAGCCGAAAACATAACTGTCGGAGGGAGCTGTCTGCTGTAATCAAAATCAAGCCAGTTTGTTGCCTCGTATTTTGAGATAAGGGAATCAGGATACTTGTCTATCGGACCATAGATGTTCAAATCTTCACGGGAGAATGGCCATTTGGGTGCATTCTCCAATATTTCGGAATGAACGGTGTAAAGCCATATTATACCGCCGTTCCTTAAAAAAGCTTCATCGCGTTCCAGTCCATCTGGATTGTTTTCGATATAATCAGTATACCGGGGAGCCCCGTTTTCACCCAACTCCCATGAAATACCTTTGGGACCGCCTCCAACTGTCCATGCACCCTCTTGAGAATTTTTATAATCTAACCATTTCATGGTTTCTACCGGATACTTGTTTGAAGAAGTAATGAACTCACCGTGGGGCAGGGTTATTCTCCCAACATCGGTCATATACCAATGGTATTTTCCATCGTTTCCTTTCGCACCTGCAATAGGACGGAATAAATTTCTTGCCTCTTCTGCAGTATAACCTGCAGACAATAAAGGCGTTCTCAGTCCACTTCCAGCCCAACCCCATGTCATCCCGACATTATCAATTAGATTTGCATAATAGACATTCACATTGTGGGCTAAGTAGTCTTGTGCTATCAATTCTTCATCATAAAGCTTGTTAAGGAATTTCAGCGCTTCCTTAAACTCCGGCTCAACAGGACCAAATTTCACCTTACCATCCATCTGGTAAATTCCATCCATGTTTACACAATTTTTCACTCCAAAGGAACCCATGATTGAATTAATTATAAATATGGGAACAGGCGCTGAGAGCGGAATAGTTTTGCCTCCCCCCGCAGGATCCTCTTTCTTAAAGGTTGAAAGTACATTATATAAGTCGTCAATAGTGGACGGAGGTTCAAGGTTATACCTGTCAAGCCATTCCTCCCTGATGTAATAGCCACATCCGGGTGAGCTTACCAGTGATAAATCGATACTTGGCATATAATATATATGATCGTCACCAGAAATAATCTGCTCTTTAATATTGGGCTCCTGATCCATCCACTGATTTGTGTAATATCCATACTGTGCAAGTAAATCATCAATTGGAATAACAAGGTTGTCATTTACACCGTAAATAATTGCGTCTTCCTGGGCAGTTTCTGAGAAAACAATGTCAGGCAGCTGTCCTGAAGCAAAAATTATACTCTTTAACTCACTATAGCTGTCACCGGGGGCTGCTTGAATGTCTACATTAACACCTGTAATTTCAGCATAAGCTTTCATATTCGGGCTGTCATTCAATGACTCGAAATATGCTGCATGCCCCGCCGGAAATGCTGTAAACATAGTAAGATTAATCTTTTCTTTGCTTATTGGCATATTATTCGGTTCAGGCCAACTTACAGCCTGTGAAGTAGCATCTCCTGCGGTAGGCTGCGTACCTTCTGTGCTTACCGGCTGCTGATTTGTCACACATGCGCCTAAAGTGGAAACAGTAAATAATACAAATGTCAATAAAACAGCTATTCTTAGCTTTTTTTTCATCTTTTAATCCCCCTTCTTAATTTAAAATTGGTTACGTTACTTTTGCAATAAACCTTAACTTTACTTTACGGAAAGACTACCCTGATTGTGGCTATTCAGGTTTATCAAACCATAAACTACAGAGTTCGCTTTTGTATTACCTCTGGATAGTGATCGATGCTTTGATGAACAATTTATTTGCGAGCAAATATTGTTGCCTTGTGTCAGACCAATGATCGGACACTAGAAGAGTCAGTTGGTGCTTATTCCTTTAGAGAGCCGACTATTACACCCTTTATGAAGTACTTTTGCATAAAAGGATACACTAAAATAATCGGTCCTGTGGTAAGCACCATGGTTGCGTATTTTATCACCTCCTCCATCGCTGATCTTTTGTATGATACAAGTTCTTCTGACAATCGATTGGTAATTTCATTCATTTGGCCCACAATTACTATTTCTCTTAGAACCATTTGCAGAGGATATTTGCTTCTGTCGCGTAAATAGATGAGCGCAGGGAACCACGAATTCCAATACCCAACAATACTGTATAGAGATGCTACTGCAAGCATGGCCTTAGATAAAGGAATAATTATTTTAAACAGAATAACAAAATCATTAGCTCCATCAAGATACGCCGACTCAGATAAACTTGCGGGTACTTGCTTAAACCCTGTCCTGAGTATGATAATTGACCATGTGCTTATGCATGCCGGTATAATCATAACAAGCCTTTTATCAATTAAACCCAAATTCCTTATATTTATGTAGCTTGGTATCATACCACCTCCAAAAAACATCGTAAAAACGATTAGAAAAAGAAATGCTTTTTTACCTGGAAACGCTCTTTTTGAAAATGCATAAGCTGCCATACTCATAAAGATTAAACCAATGATTGTTCCTGCAGCCGCATAATAAACAGTGTTAAAAAATGATGGTATCAATACAGGATGCGACAATGCATATTTATAAGCTTCAAGATTGAATCCTTTAGGCCACAAAAAAATCCCCCTGTTCATTAAAACCTCTGCTGAGGAGCTAAAAGAAGCAAAGACTACATGAAGGAACGGTATCAAGGTTACTGCTATCAAAAGAAGCATTAATAATTCATTAAATTTGTCAAAGGCATATTCACCCAGTCTTCTTCTATAAAGCAACAAATCACATCCTTACCATAAACTGTTTTCACTTATTTTTCTTGCTGAATAATTTGCCAAAATTAAAAGTATAAAATCAATAATCGTATTGAAAAGACCAATAGCCGTAGAATAACTGTACTGGGCGTTTCCAAAACCACTCCTGTATACAAATGTCGAAATAACATCTGCAGTGACGTAGGTTGCAGGATTATACATTAGGAACACCTTTTCAAAACCTACTGACATCATATCACCGACTCTGAATATCAATAAAATTATTATTGTTGGTACAATTGATGGAATAGTAATATGAAAAATTTTTGCGAATCTTCCCGCACCATCTATTGTCGCTGTTTCGTATAGCTGTGGGTCAATACCTGATATTGCTGCTAAATATATTATCGATCCCCAGCCAATACCCTGCCAGATCCCCGAACCTATATATAATGGTCTGAACCATTGCGGTTCAAATATAAAGTTTACTCTCTCAAAGCCTAACGTCAAAAGCAAATTATTAATAATACCGTCCTGCGAAAAGAAAGTTCCTACGAAACCTACTGCTACCACTGTAGATATAAAATGAGGCAGGTAGCTTACTGTCTGTACAACTTTTTTATATCTTTCGCTGCGTAGTTCATTTAACAAGACAGCAAGAATTATAGGGGCAGGAAAGGCAAAAATAAGATCGTAGAAATTGAGTAAAAATGTATTCCTTATTATTCTCCAGCAGTAATACGAGCCAAAAAAAGTCTCAAAATGCTTGAAACCAACCCACGGGCTCTTGATAATGCCAAACCCTGCGCGAAAGTCCTTGAATGCTATTATAATCCCATACATGGGCAAATAATTGAAGATAATAAAATAGGATATGACCGGTAGCAACATTAAATATATATATTTGTTTTTAAAAATTTCTCTGAAAAGTATACTTCTTTTTAGTTTATTTCTATCACTCACATCACTATTTAGCTTATTTATTTGTTTGCCAGTTAATTCTTTCACGACTTTCCTCCTTTCATACACTATTTTTTCAGAATGTATGACTAAACAGACATAAATTTTGAATAAAAGCTTTTTCGGATCCACATACTTCAGTTGATTACAATTCTAAGAATGTTTTTTCTGTCATGTTATCCTTATTGTAAAAACTATTTAAAAACTGTTCGGTACCATTAGTTCCGCCACTGGTTTAATTTTATTTTAAAATGTAATATAGTCAATATTTAATATTTGATAAGCTTATTGATATCTTGATAAGTACGATTTTTATTTTTGCAGAGGTATTGATTTTTTGACATTTCACTATATCTGGAATGCGAAATTGGAGAGATACGGTTTGTGATAAATTAAAGTGAAACAGCCCAGTGGATCTTACCGCAGGAGTACAGGCTACAATCAAACGCTACCACGAAATTAGGTACTAAGCGTATTGTGCTGGGTGTTTGTTAAAAGACGAAAGCTTTATTATGGCAAAACCGAATTTAGGATTTGATGCAAAAGCAGATATTGACATTGGTGTTTAAATTTCATCAGCCTTCGAATGAAGGCTGAATAACCATATTGTGACTGTAGGAAAAAGTCGTTTCACGACTTTCTGGGAAGCAATCACACACATAGTAGGGTGAAGGACATCTTCGAGACTCGTCATATCCCATTTCCTTTTAATTTAGACCTGTTTCTTCATCATATTTTTTGCGGGTTGGATTACCTGGCTTCGCATCAAATCCAACAGGAAGATGTTTTTTATTTATTATTGCTTCGTAATCAATTTCACTAAAATAATTGCAATATGTTAATTCAACATATATTAATCTGTTTTTCTCTTTGTCTGCCATTGCATAAATATAGCCAGTATAATCGTTTGCGTAAATAGCACATACAGGATAATTAAACCCTGTGGTACCGTAAAATAAATAATCCTCTGAAGATTCAATTTTTGAAAGTCTTTCTATTTCCTTACTAAATTCCTCATCATTGCAGGTATAAACCAAGTAACATAAGTAACTTGGATCCCAGGGATTTAAATAGTAATAACAAAATTCCTCTACGTCAGCAGAGCTTGGGATGGAATCAGGAAAGATATCATTATATATCAAATTTTTATCTGCATGTATTCCTGTAGCCCCTAGATATTTATTATAGTCAGCTATATCAGTTGTAATATCCTTTGCAGGGTGGTTTACTCCATATAAAAGCAGAGCTCCAAATATACCAACTATTGCTATGTTTAGTATTATTGCGCATATCACTACTATTTTTATAATTCTAAAGCACTTTTTTAAATAATTGACTTCTTTTTTATTAACTTTCTGGTCTGCTAATGTTGTTTTTGGTATTTGTTGTGTCATCGCTTGATATTCCTTTTTACATTGTTCACATTCACTAAAATGCTTTTCAATATCATTGCAGGTTTCTTCTGATGTAACCTTATCTGCGTAATTAGGAAGTAAGTCTTTTACAATATAACATTTTAAATTCATATGTAATCTCCTTTCATTAATTGTTGTTTCGCTCTGTAAAAGGTGACTCTTGCCCAGTTCTCCGTCTTCCCCAGGATCTCCCCGATTTCTGCAAAGGATAAGTCGCCGGACAATCTTAAATAAATTACCTCCCTCATATCCTTCTTCAAGGTATGTATTTTCATATAAAGCCCGATTTTATCCTGACGTTCCAGAAAACCATCGCAGGTGTTTCCTTCATCTGGAAAGCTTTCTATTTCGTCAATTGGAACCGTTTTACCCTTTGTATTTTTCTCTAAATACCGGTACCAAAGGTGTTTTGCAATCTGGCATAGCCAAACAGAGGGTTTACAGTCTCCCTTATAGTTATCAACTGTTCGCATTGCCTGATAAAATGTTTCCTGGGTCAGTTCCTCGGAAAGGTCGTAACTACGGGTTAATTGATACAAATAGTTGAATACAAGCTTTCCGTGCTGCTTATAATATCCGTCTACCTTATCTGTCACCCCATCACCTCCTATATAATAAGTCGGTAATAAACACGTTTTGTTACATAAGATATTAAAAAAATCTCAAATTTTTTATCAACTTTATATCCTACACAAATTAACTCGTTTTCTTTTTACCATGCCCTCCAACTATTGCTTGGTTTGTAGGAGCACGTGTACAGTGGGTGTGAACAGAGACAACGCGCTTTATGCATGAGCATTGTGTAAAAAATAGTACTTGATTTATATTGAAACCTGTGTTATAAATAGATTATTACTTTAGCGTGATAGCGTAGTAATGTAATAAATTATTAGTGGTTAAGAAATTTATAATTTGTGACACTTAAAATTGGAGGAATTTTTATGAAAAAGAATTTTAGAATGCTATCCATGGTGCTTGCATCGGTGATGCTATTGGCATTGCTGGCGGGATGCGGTTCAAAGACTGATTCTGACTATGAGTACATAAAAAATAAAGGCACATTGATAGTTGGCATTACCCAATATCCACCGATGAACTTTTACGGCAAAGACGGTAACCTAACCGGTTTTGACACCGAACTCACAGAAGCAGTTTGTAAGAAACTCGGTCTTAAAGCAGAATTTGTTGAGATTAACTGGGATTCCAAGGAAGTTGAACTCAGTTCCAAAAATATTGATTGTATTTGGAATGGTATGTGCATTACAGAAGAGCGTAAACAGAATATGAGTATCTCTGATCCATATTTGAACAATCAACAAGCTATCATTGTGAAAGCTGACAGAGAAAAAGAAATTTTAGCTAATGTGGACGGTCTTACACTGACAGCAGAAGCCGGATCAACAGGAGAAGGAAAAGCAGATGGCTCTATAGCAGATGATGGCACAGAAGAAGTATCCGCTAAGGAGTTCTTTTCTAAAACAAAATATGTTCCATCCGATTCAATGGCAAAAGCCTTGATGGAAGTGAAATCAGGTACCGCTGATATAGCTCTTGTGGATGCCATTCTTGCTTTTTACACCGTTGGACCAAATACCGATTACGAAGATCTGGTAGCTAATATCGACAACTATTTCGGTACACAACAAACCGCTGCTGCTTTCCGCAAGGGTAGTGATTTCACCGCAAAGGTTAACGAAGCCCTTAAAGCCCTTACAGATGATGGCACATTAGCAGAAATAGCGGCTCGTTACGGTTTAGAAAATGCTCTTTTGAAATAATTATCTTACGCTAATAAGAAGTCTCCATTTGGGTCTTCACGATTCAAATGGAGATTTCATTATTTATCCAGGAGGAACGGTATGAATACTATTATTGCAACCCTTTTTGATGGGTTCTGGCTCAACATTGAGCTGTTCATCCTGACGCTGCTTATGGCTGTACCGCTGGGACTTATCATTACGTTTGGCTCTATGTCGAAATTTAAACCGGTCAAGTGGCTTGTAAAAACTTTCGTTTGGGTTATCCGCGGTACTCCGCTTATGCTGCAGCTTTTTATTGTTTTGTACTCCCCCGGGCTTTTATTCGGAATGCCTATGAAGTCCAGGATGACTGCGGCTCTCATTGCTTTTGTCGTAAATTATGCTGCTTACTTTTCTGAAATATACAGGGGCGGCATAGAAAGCATATCAAAAGGGCAGTATGAAGCCGGAGCTGTCCTCGGCATGACTAAACCCCAAGTTTTTTTCAAGGTTGTCCTCCTTCAGGTTACTAAAAGAATAGTGCCGCCTATGAGCAATGAAATCATCACTCTAACAAAGGATACCGCCCTTGCACGGGTTATCGGACTTGCAGAGATCATTATGCGTGCAGAGCGTTATACAAAGCAGGGTCTCATTTGGCCCTTATTCTCCACAGGCTTGTATTTTCTTCTGTTCAATGGTATCTTGACGCTGCTTTTAGGCTGGCTGGAACGCAAGCTCGATTATTTTAAAGTGTAGGAGGTAAACCATCATGCCAATACTCGAAGTTAATAATATTAGCAAGAAATTTGGAAATACAGAGGTTCTGAAGAATATAAGCTTTAGTCTGGAAAAGGGCGAATCTTTCTCTATTATAGGGTCATCAGGCAGCGGTAAGACTACACTTCTTCGATGCCTGAATTTCTTAGAAGTACCCGATACAGGTACCATTACTGTAAACGGTAAGGTCATATTTGACGGGGAAGACCCAAGCTCTAAAAGCGAAAAAGGCATACGGGAAAAGCGATTGCATTTTGGATTGGTTTTTCAGTCGTTTAACCTTTTCCCTCAGTATACAGCTTTCCAGAATGTCACTTTAGCAATGATGCTGCTGGCAAAGGAGCATCCGGATTACAAAAGCGAAAAAGATCGTATTACTGAAGAAATAAACACCAGTGCTAAAAAAATCTTAGACAGTGTTGGTTTATCCGGAAAGCTTGAACACTATCCGCACCAGCTTTCCGGCGGACAGCAGCAACGTGTGGCTATTGCACGTGCTCTTGCCTTGAACCCGGATATTTTGTGTTTTGACGAGCCAACCTCTGCTCTCGATCCGGAGCTTACCGGTGAAGTGCTGCGAGTAATACGCGAGCTTGCAGACAGGAAGACCACAATGGTCATCGTAACTCATGAAATGTCCTTCGCAAGGCAGATATCCGATAATGTGCTTTTCATGGATGACGGAGTTGTCGTTGAATACGGCTCGCCGGAACAGGTAATAGGTAATCCAAGGGAAGAGCGTACAAAGCAATTCTTAGAGCGTTATTTTGAAAGTGAAAATAATTAAGATGTGACCTGTTAAGTAGGGAGCTAGGGCGTGCAGGTCACAACGCTAAGGAAGTGTAACAAGTTACAAAACACTTGTGACCTGTAAAGTAGGAAGCTAGGGTATTCAGGCCACAACATCAAGGAAGTGTATTTGTAACAAGTTACAAAACACTTGTGACCTGTTAAGTAGGGAGCTATGATATTCAGACCGCAACATCAAAGAAGTATATTTGTAGCACTAAGAAGTCATAATCAGAATGAAGTGTTACAAATCACTGCTGCCCTACCTTAATATTCTTGGTAGTGTAACTGAACCGTTCGGTATAAGACATACGTCTCCACTAAGTTTGCCGCCCTGAAGCTTGGCTGCAAGCTTCAGTGCTTCATCAAGGGTACGAACAATATGCATCTTTGTTTTTGTAAAGTTCTCGGGGCTAAAGCCGGTGACATAAATAAAATCAAATTTCTCAGCAGTATCGGCATAAAGATAACCGGTATGGGCTCCAATCGAATAATTATACCGTAATGCTTTTTCTCTGTCGAGCATATTGTCATAACCGGTTATCAACATTTCAGTTTCAGCAGATCCAAAGCCCTCACGGCTTTCAGAAAGCATAATCATGATACCGCCGGGTTCTGTGCATTCCAGCATGTGGCAGAGTGTTTTAAGAGGCTGATATACATTCATGTCCTTGGGGTATCCGCCTGCTGATGCTATTACCACGGGGTAACGCCGGTCAATGGCAACACTGTTCATTCTGTCAACAAGCTCGCACGCTTTAGCATGTGCTTTTACCATGTCCCCCGCAAAAGCTTTAAGGAGCTTGTAATTATCATCAACTACTATGTTAATAATAAACGACGGATTTAGCATAAGAGCACCCTCGAGCATATCCATATGCACCGGGTTTCCTTCAAGTTGACCACTTTTGACAAGAGGATTGCCACCACTTCCGATTCCATCGTTTAAAGCAAGCTTGTGATTCGCCTGTATAGTATCACGGGCTGCAATACCCGGAATTACGTTTTTCCTGCCCCCGCTAAAACCTGCAAGAAAGTGGTGTAACACCGCTCCTATAAGGATTACGTGATCACTGTTAACAGCAATAGAATTAAGCTTTACGGGGGTTTCTCTGCTCGTAGTTCCTAAATATGTGAGATTCTCTTCATCTGTGCAGTTGTGGTCAACAACTTTAATGCGGTCGTATATGTTATCCGTAACAAGGAAACGCAGCTCGTCCGCTGTTTGTGCGCGGTGCGAACCTCGTGCACTTATTATAATTATATCCTCATCTTTAACACCGGCTTTACCTAACCTGTCTAAAAGAACGGTAAGTATCATACCGGGTTTCTGCCAGCTCCTTGTGCTGTCACTTATTATTATGCAGACCTTTTCATGAGGTTTTACAATATCTTCAATCCGCTCCGTACCAATGGGATTATCCAGAGCGTTTTCTATAAGCGCGTGAAATGTTCCGGTAGGAAGCTCTACATGGTTTGCCTCCATCACCAGCTTTATCTGTTCATCTGCTAACCCAACCTTTAATTCTTGGTTACCGTATTTTAAATAATGCGCCATGTTTAGTTCTCCTTATATATGTCGCCTACTATTGTTGCTACTTACCAGACTGTTTAATATTAGCATGCCTAAATTGATTATACAATCCCTTTCCTGCTACATAATTCTCGTAATATTTTCCCTATATCAACCTTTAATCTTCCGTATATTACCTGTCTTCTGAATTTTGGTGCAAACACGATATGGTACTTACATTCCCATTTCGTATGTGCTAAACTATTATTGTCCATTGGACTACCTCCTTTGTGTTTTGATGCGGTTGGCAAATCCACATCATTTTATCATAGGAGGTATTTTCCTTAAAGCTAAAGCTTATTGATTCCCCCGCCATAGCTGGGGGGGTTATTTGCTGTCACAAAAAAAGTGGGACGAATTCAATGGAATTCGTCCCCAGAGATCTATTAGCGGTTTAAAGTATTAATCCTCTGTTTCAAACAAATAAAGAACCTTTACCGCGTTTCCTGCAACATATTTATTATCCTTATAAACTGCAGTTACGCTAAAGTAATAATCTTTCCCGTATGTCAATTTTGAGAAATCTCCATTTCTGTACCTCTTTGATGGGTCTATCACCACGGATGTTGTATCAGGTGAATAAGCTGCATTATAGTACCCGTCATCCGGGTATGCAGGTTTTGAGTTTTTTTCCGAAATAACCAACCGATACTCAACCAAAAGAGGTGAATCGATCTTATTCCATTTTATTACCAGTTCCCCATCTTCATATACGGCTGATACTACTGTTTCCTGATATAGCTCAGGGTTTTCATTACCATTATATCTAAACCGAACCGCTTTTCCTTCAATTACTTCGTCCTCATACACAGCAACTACTGTGAAATAATATCTCTCGCCCTTTGTGAGGTAATTACCAAAATCACCATCGGTGTATTTATTCGTATTGTTTATTGCTGCATAGGTTGCATTTTGATCTTTAATTCTATAAAGATAACCGTCATCAATATCAGGTGTTGAATTGCTCTTGGAAATAACTACACGGTATTCTTTGAAGTCATCCGCTTTAATTTTGTTCCATCTTATTACCGGAATTCCATTTTCATCAGAAATGGAGACTTCAGGTATCTTACTGGTGTCGGTGTAATCTTCTCCCGGGTATACTCTGCGTACCACATTCCCTGCTACTTTTTTATCAGTATAAAGTGCGGTGACACTAATATAGTATTTTTCACCCTTTTCCAAGTATTCACCAAAATCACTGTTGCCTTTATAAGGAGTGTTGTTATCTATAATTGCAGAAGTTTGATTTTTATCGGTTATATAAAACAAATAACCATTTTCAGGATACTCGGGTGTTGAATCATTTTTGGAAATGACAACCTTATATCCTGAGAATTTTGGAGAGTCAATTTTATTCCAATTAACTTCCAACTTATCATCATATCTTATTACTGTAACAACTGGCTTGATATAGATTCCTTCGATTTCTTCATCCTCTTCATATGGAAGCTTATCTTCGTCAAACGGTACTTTTTCTTCTTTTACTACAAATGCTCTGTAAAGCAATGTGGAAGCCTCTGCTCTGGTCAAATTGCCCATTGGTCCGAAATAAAGCTTATCATTTTTCGGATACCCTTTCATAAGTCCATACTCTACTGACAAAGCTACATATTTTCTAAGGCTCGGTGTTATTTCATTTGCATCAGCAAATTGATCAAGAATATCTAAATCAACATCCTCATTCTGGTAGCCCAATGCTTTAACAAGTGCAACTGCCATGTCTTCTCTGACAGATGGTTGTGTTGATCTGAAATAATTACCAGCTGATGTTTTGTAGTAAGTAAGGTAATTTTTCGCTGATTCAACGTATGGGTATTCCCAGTTTTTCTTGTTCACATCATCAAAGGTTGGCTTTGAAGGTGAGTACAAGTCCAGGTCAAGAGTTCTGACCATCATTTTTGCAAATTCTGCTCTTGTGACTGTGCCATCTGGATTAAACATATCATTACCGATACCATGGATTATATCCCGATTTCTCATCCAAAGGATATATTTGTATGCCCAATGATCTACTTTAACATCCTTAAAGCATGAGGAATGCCCCTTATTATTTTTGTTGTTGTTTTTGTTGTTATTGTTTGATGCGAGTGCCGGGACTGTGGAACAAACGATCAGTATGACACATAAAAATACTGATAGTAGTCTTCTAACGTTTTTTTTCATAGTAAAATTCTCCTTTCGGTATTCTGTACCTTATACAATTCGCTTTCTGATGATTTTTTTTCAGGGTAGTTTAGAAGATGTAACAGACATGCAATCAAATTAAAACAATTGTATTACTTACCATTTCATTAGTCTATGCGTAGAATGAGTTCTCTGCCGCCAAATCACTGCTTTGTACGGAATCAAAAACCTATGGAAATACGCTCACAATATTATTACAGTCAACATATAATAAAAAGGAATTCATTTAAAGGGTGTTTTTATGTGGTACACTGTTATAGCCGGAGATAGCCTCTTTAGAATCGCTCAGCGATTTGGAACTACGGTTGATATACTCCGGAATGCCAATAAATTGTCCGGTACGAGTTTAGATGTCGGTCAGGTTCTCTATATACCCCCTGTTCCAGGCAGGGTACTTCAATATACGGTTCAGCCCGGAGATTCTTTATACACAATTGCCCGCTTGTTTAGCACAACCATACCCAGCCTGATTCAATTGAACAATGTGACTAATAATATAATTTACGCCGGTCAGCGTCTGTTAATACCTTTTTATACAGAGGTCATAGTCAACGCTTCCATGGCAAACATCAGAAGTGGTCCCGGAACAAATTATTCTTCAATAACAACCATGCAGCAAGGAGCGCGGCTCCCTGTTACCGGGTACCGAAACGGGTGGTACCAGGTTGGTCTTTATAACGGTACAATCGGCTGGATATCTGAAAACATCGTTATACTTGACGCCCATGACAGCAGCAGGCCTGTTCAGCCAATAATAGGCTTTTACACATTAGCGGAAGGTCCCGGTCTACCCGGATCCTATTCCTCGTTTGTCAATAATGTTTCATTGATTTCTGAGCTTTGCCTGTTTATGTTTCAGATCAGCAGAAATAACCCAACACAGATAGATAAGTTCTTCCAGTTTACAGATCAGGATATCCAAGTGCTTGTTGCCATAAGTCACAGAAATAATATAAAAATACTTCCGGTTGTACATAATCTCCTGTATCGCCCCGGTGGCACAGCATTAGCCAAGGACTTAGTTCGCCAGCTTGTTTCATCTGCGCAAAACCGCAGAGCCTTTGCACAAAGCCTTATACAATTAATTCAACGTTACAATTTTGATGGGGTGAATATAGACATTGAGGACGCCTATACGGAGGATAAAGCAAATCTGGCACAGCTATATGTTGACATAGCGGAAGCTTTCAGACCATATGGGTACTTTTTATCCGCTTCTGTTCCATCCCGTGTGAGTGATGAGCCCTTCAACCCATTTTCTGATCCTTTCGACTATGGCATCATTGGCGGAGCAGTAGATGAGTTTATTGTTATGCTGTATAACGAATATGGTTGGCCCGGAAGCCCGCCGGGACCTCCCGTATCTATACCATGGATGCAACGAGTTCTGACCTACACAAAAACAAAAATGCCCTGGTATAAAATAGCGGCTGCCGTATCAGTGTTCGGTTTTGATTTCAACCTGACCACCAATAGAAGCTCGTATGCTTCCTTCGATCGTGCTATGCAGCTGGCAAACCAGTATGGCAGTACGATACAGTTTGATATGCGTCAGCAAACGCCTTGGTTTGCATATACGGATAGTCAAGGGAACCAGCACCAGGTGTGGTTTGAAAACGCAGATAGCTTGCGGGCAAAAATAACAACTGCCTGGAACATGGGAATAAACGGTGTTGCACTTTGGAGGCTGGGCATGGAGGACGAAAACATATGGAATATGATTGCTAATGAAACTGTTGTAAAGAAGATAATTGAGCACTATCGCAGGTAAGAAAGTTCTTACTTGTTAACGCAAGAAAGACCACCTTGAAGATTTAGTAAATTTTCTCCTTTAAAAGCAAAGAGCTGTCTCCAATAAGTTGGGGCAACTCTTTGACCTATTTACGCATCTATATAAGTTTAACTAAATTTTCCTTATGCTGTGACGAGTAATAAAGGATTATGCTCGCATAATCCAGCAAATCAGGTGCGTACCACAGGTGCGTACCACAGGTGCGTACCCACTGGAACGCACCTAAACTGGAACGCACCTAAACTGGAACGCACCCCCAAGAGCGACCCCAGATTTAACAGATGGGGTAGGTGTTTTTGCGAAGTCACAGCCTTAGGAAAATGTTCAA
>DAIPML010000210.1:0-6322 GCA_036768735.1 Clostridiales bacterium
TCACCGCTGCGCTATCGCAAGCAAAACCGTAAGGTGACGCAGCCGGTCCGGGATAAGAAGTATGAGACATACGAATAAAACCTGAGTGTCAAAATCCAATTGATAAAATTAGCTTCATCCATTTACACAATTCATAAAGTACCAACAACTCAAACAGTTGCACATTAAAATAGTTTTCCTATTACTTGAATTATTTTTTAGCAAGCTAACGAAAGAAAAATATTTATTAAGAAGGATTTTGACTTTCAATCCGAGGATTATTTTCATATAGGAAATAATCAAAATCCGCATAGCATCCAGCACCGGTCATGTCATGGCAATACATACCAAAATGTGCTCCCGTAAAACCCCGGCAGTGTTCATCGGTCAGAATCTCGGTGCTATACTCTCCTTCTATCTCCATCCAGACCTTCGCATCATAGGAATAGGAGAAGCGAACCGCCTGTCCTGTCTCATTCGTCACCGCCCTCAGGTATACGGTTTTCCCCAGCTCGATTGGAATTGGAGCAATCGCATCGGTGATAATTCCGCTATCACTCTTTATTAGTACCAGCACTTCCTTCTGATTCTCGTCCACGGTTTTGCCAAATACATATGCATTCATTGCATCATAAAAATAAGCCAGGCCGGCCAGCTGCTCCGGATGGGAAGGGTGAAAATCCATGGCCGTTTCCACATGAACACAATATTCGCTCTGCTTGATTGCCACCAGACTTACCCGATGAAGGGAATTAAAGGATTCCTGTCCGTAGAGTCTAAGGTATCCCTTCCGTTCGGTTAGGCTTGCCTTCTCCCCCAGCGGAATCCTCGGAGATACATAGGCCAGATCCAGCTTATCCCCATCAAAATCATCTCTCGCCGACTTTATCGGAAAGCGGTATTCCCTGGTTTCTGCCGGCTCCGTATGCCAGCCCCATTGACTCATGGTGCATAGCGGGACATGCCTTTTAGCATACTCGGAATACAGCGTCTGCATTCCGGTCACATCAACCGTAAAGGCAAATTCTCCGTTTCCGACGGTGAGCGGTGTCTCATAATCTATGGAATTCAATACCGGATTATGGCGGGTTACTAATGCATAGCGATCAATCATATCAATCCTCTCCTCATCTTTCTCCTTCACTATCCCTTCAATCCACTTGTGCTGATTCCTTCGGTCAAGTATTTATTAAAGAATAAAAAGATTAAAAACACAGGAATGAGGGATAGTGTTGACATGGCAAACATTGCTCCATAATCCGTCATTGAGGTCGAATCGGCAAATAACTGTAAAGCAATGGAAACCGTATAGGATTCCGGCTTACTTAGGTATACCAGAGGCCCCTGGAAATCATCCCATTTCCAATAGAACTGAATAATAACGGTCGTAATGATCGCCGGCTTTAACAGCGGCAGAACAATATGCCGGAAAATCCCATACCTCCTTGTTTTTAAATTTACTATAATTAACTAGTAAAATTATATAAGGAAATAATATATATATCAATATAAATCAAAATATCAAATAAAATAGTTTGAAAATAATCGTTTTTATAACTAGATTTACCAAAATGGCGAATACATTAAATGATTTTGCTCCAGCTGCATATAATAAAGTTGGCAGAATATCGCCCGTTTGCAGCTAAACTTATTGACATTACCACATTTGGATGCTACTATTTAATTACAGATGGGAAACTGTCTCAAATGTTTGTTGCTACTCGATATGCAACTGAAACAAGGTCGAGTTCAAATGTGTGTCGCAACTCGATATGCGACTCATCAAGAGGTCGAGCTCAAATGTTTGAAACTCCATTCGCAGGAATGGAGTTTCTTTATTACACGAGGTAGATAAAATGAAAAATGGGCATTTCTATTATATTGAAGACCAATATTTCATCGATTTTCCAGATCCAATGCTAATGCGAAACAAAGAAACTATGGCTGGACAAGTGCACGACAGACCTTGTTTTTATGCATTTGAGGATGTAGCCACCGGCATATATTGGATGATTCCCTTTTCCTCTCAAGTTAATAAATATAGGCGCTATTATAACAATAAAATGCAACGCTACCACAGATGCGATACGATAGCATTTGGACATGTGCTTGGTCATAAAAAAGCATTCTTAATCCAAAATATGTGTCCAATTACGATTCAGTATATGAAAAATGAATATATAGACAGCATAGCTAATGTACCCGTTCGCATCGATGGCGTATTTGAAAAAGAACTGATTACAAAAGCAAAGAAAGTCTTGGCTCTTCAGCGAAAAGGAACAAAGTTGATTTTTCCGGATGTTTTGGCAATTGAAGCAGCTTTGTTAACTCAAAATAATGATTAGTATTAATCGATTATATAATTTAACTCCATACGAATCACTTGATTTCATTTTAAGAAATACGTCTGTAAACGTAGTGTAAATTATTTTGTGTTTATGGTAATAAATGGATTCCCTCTGTTTCCTCCGTATCTGTCACAATCAGGTAATATCCCTAGAAAATCTGAAGGAACCATTTCAGATGATGAAGTAGCAGAATACTTTTCTCAAAAGAAGAAAACTTATAGATAATCCTATGATGGGGATTAGGATACCGGAATTGAATTATAAATATAATTACTTCTGTGAGTGGTTTTATAGGGATTATACGATTATATATGAAATCGTAGATAGTGCAGTGATAATCTATGAGATATATATTAATACTGGACAGTCAAAAGTTCAATAACTTTAAGAAACCTGCAAATCCTCTGTATTATCAAAGGATTCCTGCTTCTCCCGAATAAATCGTGTTATGCTTAAATAAGGCTTTTTAGCCATAATGCGAAAAATATTTTGCCTTAAATACCTAACAACCGTTGCTTCCGATACGATTGCTTTCGAAGGTGTCCTTAAATAGCGAAAATCATACAGGGTGCCGGAGTAAATATAGGCACGCTTGGAATTGTAAATAATTACGTCCTCGATTCCTCTACCAAATAATCCCCATGCAGTACATATCCATCCTCTCCAAATACAACGACCGGCTCCATTCCCCCGTTATAGAGCGTTGGATTTACGCTGCCTCCTCTGCGGTAAGCCAATATGTAATCCTGCTCTTCCCCGTTCCAGCCGCGCATTGTCTCTATAATGGTGAGCCATCCCTTCGTCTTCCGATTCTCCTTCCAGAGTTCCCTGCCATTGCAGTCTAAGAGAAACATTCCGTCTTTCCCGTCCCACTGTCCCTTGTAACCATCCCCGCGGACAATACGGTCCAGACCTGCAACCTGAAGACCCGGCTGGTCTTTGCAGAACTTTCCAAGAGCAATATGCTGGGATTCAACAGAGCCTTCATACCTCCATAATTCCTTTCCATCCCGGTCGTACAGGCAGGTGACGCTTCCGCCGACGGCGATTTCCAGCTTCCCGTCTCCATTCACATCACCGACCCAGATGCAGTCGGCATGATCCTTCAGGTTCTTACAGGACCAGAGTATTTTCCCTTCATAATCCAGCAGATCGTAACCTGCCATGACCTCATCATATCCATCTCCATTAATATCACATGCCCATGGATAATGTCCCAGATTTCCTTCATGCGTCCAGAGAAGCTGAAAATTCTTATCCATCGCCCACATACGGGTGTAACGATTCTTAAGCAGAATATTTTCCGCGCGTTCCTTCCCAGTCAGATTTGCAATGATGATGCAATTCATGATTAAATTCATCGTTGATTTCTGCCTCCATTTTTATTCAGTATTTGCTGCTTTCTGTCATCTTTACTATATTTTGCAAAAACCATTATGTAAATATTGACCTTTGATAGTGATATTCGCATATGATGCTTGTGCATTTTTTCTATTATCTGACCGAATACGCAAAAAATCGTTTTGTCACTTTTTATAACTACTTTATGTGTTGCATGCCATACTTTGTCATACTGCCCAAAACAGTATCAAAAGTGATAGTGAATATCAAAAACGAGAAAACGCAGCGGATCAAGGGGTTTTTGCAGCGCCCCGACCACGGTAATGCAAACGGCTCCTTTCTGTGTTTTGGCAAAAGAAAAGAGCGACCAGGTTTCTTATTCTTCTTGTAATGCACTAACATAATTTCCTCCTTTCTGAAAAACAAAAAAAGCCAAAGAATTGAAGCACATTTTGCACCGATTCTACGGTCCTTTAACTGGATTTTGGTTTAAGATGTTGAATTTTGCGGAAGTATGGTTTTTGAAAGTTATATCTTTTGAAAATATATATCTAAACTTGAATTTAGGTCGTATCTGTGATAATATATATCTCAAATATGGCAAAGGAGGTCCTTCATCTATGATTAGTCGAGAGTTATATATGAGCCGCATCCGTCCTTTTATCGGAAACGAGCTTATTAAAGTTTTAACCGGCATCCGCAGAAGCGGAAAGTCCGTCATGCTGAATTTGATTCAGCGAGAGTTGGTCGCCTCCGGTGTAAATGAAGATCAATTTATTTCTATCAATTTTGAAAACATGAGCAACGCACACCTTTGTTTTGCTGAGGCACTGCATGAGGAGGTCACTCGGCGGGTAAATGGCATTTCCGGGAAGGCATATCTTTTTTTTGATGAAATTCAGGAAGTCGTTGGCTGGGAAAAGTGCATCAATTCCTTTCGGGTTGAATTTAATTGTGATATCTATATCACCGGCTCAAACGCCAAGCTACTTTCGGGAGAGCTGGCCACATACCTTGCCGGGAGATATGTGGAGTTTGTGATTTATCCTTTTTCCTTTGGAGAGTTCTCGGAGCTGTATCATACTGTTTTTCCTGACTCCGATTCGAGAACGATGTTTACCCGATACCTCACCGACGGCGGAATGCCGTACTTGAGCAACCTCCGCTATGCCGAGCAGCCGAGCCGTCAGTATCTGCAAGACCTCTATAACTCCGTTGTCCTTAAAGATATCGTAAAACGCAACAGCATACGGGATGTTGATCTGCTGGAGCGTATCATCGCATACATTACGGCAAACGTCGGGACGACTTTCTCCGCTACAGCGATTTCAAAATATCTTAAAAGCGAGGGACGCAATGTTGCGCCGGAAACAATCTTAAACTACATTAAGGCTTGCGAAGATGCCTTTTTGTTTTACCGCGTCCGCAGGCAGGATTTGCAGGGGAAGAAAATTCTCACAGTCAATGAAAAATACTATATTGCTGACCACGGAATCAGAGAAGCTATTTTTGGCGGAAATATGAAGGATATCAATCTCATTTTCGAAAACATCATTTTTATGGAACTCTTGCGCCGTGGATATAAGGTTACGGTTGGCAAAGCTGGTGAAAAAGAAATTGATTTTATTGCTGAAAAACAGACTCAAAAGCTCTACGTCCAGGTAGCTTATCTGCTGGCATCCGAGGTAACGATCCAGCGTGAATTCGGAGCCTATGATACGATCAGGGACAACTTTCCAAAATATGTTGTGTCGTATGATGAATTCGATATGAGCAGGGACGGACTGAAGCATATGAATATCCGTGAGTTCTTGTTATCTGAGCAATGGAATTGAGTTTCTGCTATTTCTTTTTGAAAAGAACCGCCAATGAGAAAATGCCCGTCAAGGTTTGCATGCCATGATGGGCATCTTCTCAGTTTTTTCTACCTTCAAGCCCGTGGCTGTTCCTCTTGAAATTTTCGTATCAGACTCATGTGCTTATTTGATTTCTGAGTGATGTGGTGAGCTTTGGTTGCCATATATTCGATTAGGCAGTCCTTTGGTATCAAGTATTTGTTGTAGTACCACACTCCGAATAATTTTTCTTTGGATATCCATTCTGATATTGTGGTTTGGCAGTAGCCCGTCAGTTTTATAACATCGCACACGGTAAGTGCATCCGGAAAACGCTATAAAGCTGGTCCGGATTTTGCTGTGAACATACAATGGTACTGTGCCTTTGCTCATTACGTTTTTCCAAGAGTTCAAAGAGGATTTTGATCTCCCGCTCATCTGTTATTGTGTGAAGCAGAAAGTCATCAATCCCCAACTGGAACCCGGGGATTTCCAGCTCTTTGCAGGAAAATGCTGCTGCCGCGTATCGTATCAATTCCATTAAAAAATACCGTAAATCCTTAAATAATACATTGGACTTACGGTATTTTTTCCTTTCTTAGGTATGTTCACATGATCGTTATAGCAAGGAGGAAACCACTAATTCCTGTTCTGTTTACTAACTATGTTCTTAAGTAGCTTACTGTTTTAACTTCTTCATTTCATCCGCTACGTGCTGCACCTGGGTTCCTACAATAACCTGTACGCTCTTCTTGCTTGGACGGAGAACCCCTGCAACTCCGGCAGATTTAATCTTCTTATCATTCACTGCGGTATAAT
>DAIPML010000211.1:0-6299 GCA_036768735.1 Clostridiales bacterium
ATATATTTTTTTAGTGATTTCAATGAAATCCTTTGCAGCATTTGTAAGATAACGATTGTTCGAATAACCTATCACAAGGGTTCCATGAGTTACTGCCTTATCGAAAGGAAAAAAATCAACCTCAAGATTTTTATCGTTTTTAATATTAGGATGAATATGGTTTAAAAACATTTCAGGGTAGACAGTCGCCCCTACGCCTTTCATAGCAAGAGCAAGGACAGTTTCTATATTTTCACTTTCGAAAACCACATCAACCTGTATGTTGTTTTTTACAAAATACTCGTCAATAATGGTTCTCACTCTATTTCCCTTTTTCAAAAGAACAAATGGAATATCAGAGTAAGCTGATGCATCAACACATTTTGAGAAATGCTCTCTTATTTTCTCCTGATCTTCACCAAATATTTGTTGTGTAAATTTTCTTGAAACAACCAAAAGCATTTTTTCCTGGACAAGCTCTATGCTGTCAACAAAATCAAGCATGATAGGAGACATGCCAATGATTAAATCTACTGTTCCTTTTGATAAAGCATCTTCAATTTCTCGTGAGTTTCCCTCAAGCACTGAAACTTCTACAAGAGGATGCTCTTTCATAAATCGCGGAAGAGCATCAGGTAAAACAGAACAACCACGGGTATGGGAAACCCCTATTGAAAGCTTGCTGCGTCTGCCTTCGTTTATATCGTTTATTTCACTTACCACCTGTTGCTTTAAATCCAATATTCTACGTGCAGCTTCAACAAGCCTTGTTCCGGAATAGGTTAGTGAAAGTGTTGGGTGCCTGTTAAAGAGCTCGGTGTTAAGGCTTTTTTCAAGCTTTTGTATGTGAGCACTCAGTGACTGTTGTGTTATGTATAATCTTGCTGCTGCTTTTGATATATTCAATTCCTCAGCAGCCACGAGGAAATACGACAAATTTAAAAAATTCATACACCAACCACCTACCCTAAGAGTACACTCGAAAAGCCACGCACGCAGCTTTCCGTCCAGTTTTCCGTGCGCACTCCCAAGCTTAACTTCTCATAACTATTCTTTCACTTTTCATATCAAAAGTCAATACAAATACTGTTTTATTAGATATCTTGTACAGTCTTTTAGCTGTATCTTTCAAAGGTTTTTTACTGTAATGACAAATTGTGCTCACAGTCTTTTGGCTGTGGTAATTAATACTAAAAAGCTGTTTTACTATTCTTAACAGGCATGTTATGTTTAATATGGTGATATAAATGGGAAAAGCATTGAAAATAATTAATCAATGGTGTAAAGGCTGCGGCATATGCGTAGAATTCTGTCCTAAAAAAATACTTGCCTTAGAAAAAGAAACGGTCACTATTCAAAATCCAGAAGACTGTATCTTTTGTGGGCAATGCGAGCTTCGTTGCCCGGATTACGCCATTTTTATCGAGGAGAAATACTATGAGTAAGCTGGTTTTAATGCAAGGCAATGAAGCCTGTGTTGAAGGTGCCATTGCTTGCGGAATGCGTTTTTTTGCAGGTTATCCCATAACTCCTTCAACGGAAATAGCCGAACGCTGTGCTTTTAGATTACCAATGGTAAAAGGTCATTTTATCCAGATGGAAGATGAAATCGCAAGCATGGCCGCTGTAATCGGAGCCTCTGTTACTGGCGTTAAGTCTATGACAGCTACTAGCGGTCCGGGTTTCTCTTTAAAACAGGAAAATATCGGTTATGCGTCTGCAGCAGAAATTCCTTGCGTTATTGTTGACGTACAACGCAGCGGTCCTTCCACCGGTCTACCCACATCACCCTCCCAAGGTGATGTTATGCAGTCAAGATGGGGCACTCACGGTGATCATCCCATAATTGTCTTATCTCCATCATCAGTCTCAGAAACATACTCACTAATAATACGCGCTTTTAATCTTTCTGAAAAATATAGAACTCCTGTAATTTTTTTAATGGATGAAATGGTAGGGCATCTTCGTGAGGGGATTGAGGTTCCTGACAATATAGAGATAATCAATCGTAAAATAATTAACCGTGAAGGTTCCAAACACCGGCCATACAGCATACCTGAGGGCGAATGCGCACCTGTTTTCGCTCCCTTTGGCGAAGGTGACAGATATAATATTACAGGTCTCATTCATGATGAATCAGGGTTCCCGACAAATTCCCATATCGAAGCAAACAAAATGCTGACCCGACTTATGAAAAAAATTGAAGATAACATAGAAGACATTGCAACAGTAGAGGAAAAATACATTGATGATGCAGATATTGCTGTGTTGTGTTATGGCGGTACAACAAGAGGTGTTCTTGAGGCAATAGATGAAGCGCGAAAAAAAGGCATTCACGTTGGAATGTTCAGACCTGTCACACTTTGGCCGTTTCCTGAAAAAGAATTGCTTGGGCTTTCAAAGAAAATTAAAAAACTGATAGTAGTCGAACATAATTACGGGCAAATCCTTCTGGAAGCAGAACGGGTTGTTAAAAACCATTGTAAGCTTAAGTTTTTAGGAAGAGTTGATGGAACATTAATTAGTCCCAAAGAGATTTTAAAGGTTATCAAGGAGGAATGACAGTGGCAAGTCAGCTAATAGAAAAATACATGCGTACTGAGCATTTACCCCATATCTGGTGCCCCGGATGCGGCAACGGGGTTATTATGCATTCTGTTGTCAGGGCTATAGATAATCTGAAGCTTGATAAAAACAATGTCTGCGTCGTTTCCGGTATCGGTTGTTCTTCAAGAGCCGCCGGTTACCTGGATTTTAACACTATACATACCACCCATGGCCGTGCTTTGGCATTCGCCACCGGTATAAAACTTGCAAAGCCGGAACTTGAAGTTATAGTAATTGCCGGTGATGGTGACATCTCGGCCATAGGTGGGAATCATCTCATTCATGCAGCACGCCGCAATGTGGGTATGACTGTTGTTGTTATAAACAACAATATCTATGGCATGACAGGAGGTCAATATTCCCCCACCACACCAAACGGTGAATTTGGAACTACTGCTCCTTATGGTAACATAGATAGACCCTTTGACATTGCTGCTCTTGCAGCCGGAGCCGGTGCATCCTACACAGCCCGTGGAACCATTTATAACCCCGCACAAACCACCTTTTGCATACAAAAAGGAATACTACATAAAGGCTTTTCTCTTATAGAATGTGTTAGTGTATGCCCCATTTATTACGGACGTAAAAACAAAAAAGGTAATGCTGTGGATATGATTAAGTGGCAGCGCGATAATTCAATACCCTTTGAAAAAGCAGAAAAAATGTCTCCGGAAGAGCTTAAAGGAAAGCTTGTTACAGGTGTTTTGAGTCACACAAATTACCCCGAATATACTTCGGAATATGCGAAAATAATTGATAAATTAGAGGATAACCCGTGATGTTCAAACTGTTTAGTAACTTACAGATGCAAAACATTAATAAAAAATAAGAATATTTATGTTTTGCATCTGTGAGTTCCTATATTGGGGTGTGGGCGAAGCCCACTTTGTTCTTAGTAATCTTTGTAGTTTGTGTAGCAGTTGAGGGAAAAATCTTTGAGTCTAAGTGGAGGTATGAGTAATGAATAAGCATGAAATTATGTTAGCTGGTTCCGGCGGACAGGGAATGATCCTGGCGAGTATAATCCTTGCTCAGGCAGCAACACTTGCAAACAAAAATGTAGCTCAGTCCCAGTCATATGGCCCTGAAGCACGTGGCGGAATGTGCAAGGCAGAGTTAATTATAAGTGATTCCCATATAAGTTTTCCAAGAGTTATTAACCCTACATTTATACTTGCGCTTACACAACCTTCTCTCGATAATTATACAAAAGGAATACCCGCCGATTGCATTGTAATGGCTGATGAAAGCCTCGTAATACCTAAATGGCTTAGTGAGCAGCAAGTGATAAGCATACCCGTTCTTGATACAGCAAGGATAAAAATTGGCAAATTATTTACAGCAAATATTGTTGCGGTCGGTGCAATTAATAAGGTTCTTAATATTGCAGATGAGGATAGCTTAAGGAATGCAGTTATGATGCATATCCCAAAGAAAACGGAAGAAATTAATATGAACGCTCTTAAAGCTGGTGAATTGCTGCTTGACAAATATCAATCACATTCTCTTGCAGACAGTTTACTGATTGCGTAAAAGACATATGTTTATCAGACACCCATAAGGTCCTTGCCTCCATCGATGGGGATAAACCGATTCCTGCAATAGTAGCGGTTCCAATCCCTTCTGAAAAAGCTGGTCGCCCATGCATCCGATCTGCTCACTCATGTCACTGGTGTGTTTGATAAACGCAGTATAATTTAATCGTTCTTTGAGTCAACCTCACTAATTGGAGTGGAGTAAAATGAAGATACACGAATACCAAGCGAAAACATTATTAAAAAGATACGGTATTCCCACAACAAAGGGAATTATGGTTGAAAGTTCTGACGACATTGCTTCCGCTGTTAATGCGTTAGAACCACCATATGTAATAAAAGCGCAGATTCACTCCGGAGGAAGAGGCAAAGCCGGGGGAGTTAAAATTGCTCATACTGCTTTTGAAGCTGTTAGCATTTCTTGTGATTTGCTGGGCAAAACCCTTGTAACAAAACAAACGGGACCATCAGGACGGATTGTTAAAAAGCTACTCATTACGGAGTGCGTGGATATTAAAAAAGAGTACTATGTAAGCATGACTTTAGATCCGGATAATTCATGTATAGCCTTTGTGGCATCAAGCGCAGGTGGCATAGAAATTGAAGATACTGCCCATAAAGACCCGGGAAGTATAATCAGTAAGCCTGTTGACATAAATGTTGGTGTTAAAGATTATTTTTTACGAAATATAGCCTCAAGGCTGGGTATAGAGGATGTTAACAGCTTTATCAGAATAGGCAAGGGAATGTATGAGCTATTCATGCAAAATGACTGTTCGATGGTCGAAATTAACCCCCTTGCTGAGACTTCTTGCGGTGATTTGACAGCACTTGATGCGAAAGTAACCTTTGACGATAATGCTTTATTCAGGCATTCAGATTTAGCTGAACTAAATGATATAAATGAACTTGATCCGAAAGAGGTTGAAGCCGGAAAGTACTCACTTAATTACATCGCTCTGGACGGCTCTGTGGGCTGTATGGTAAACGGTGCAGGCCTTGCAATGGCAACTATGGATATAATAAACGCTTATGGAGGAAAACCCGCTAATTTTCTTGATGTTGGTGGTAGCACCACAGGCGAAAGTGTGGCTGAAGCGTTTAAAATTCTTTTATCCGACAGCAAGGTTAGAGTGATTTTTGTAAACATTTTTGGCGGGATTGTGAAATGCGACATCATAGCCCATGGTATTATTAATGCGATAAAAGCATTAAAATCCAATAAGAGCTTAATAGAAGTACCCGTTGTGGTAAGGCTTATCGGAAACAATTCAGAGGAAGGAAATGATCTTCTTAACAAATCCGGACTTAATATTATATCAAAAGTATCGATGGCAGATGCTGCAAAAACCTGCGTTCTGTTATCACAGGAGAAAGAACTATGAGCATTCTGGTTAACAAAAATACAAGGTTGATCGTACAAGGGATTACAGGAACCCAAGGCAAGCTGCACACCCAGAAAATGCAGGAATATGGTACAAATATAGTAGCCGGAGTTACGCCCGGAAAGGGTGGCCTTGAGGTTTTTGGCATACCTGTGTATGATACTGTTGAGCAGGCCGTTAAAGCAACCGGTGCTAATACTTCTATTATATATGTACCTGCAAAATACGCACCGGATTCAATTTTCGAGGCAATAGATGCACAGCTGGATTTGGTTGTTTGCATTACCGAGGGAATACCTGTTCTCGATTTGATGACAATTAAGAGTTACCTTAAAAATAAAAAAACAAAGCTGTTGGGTCCAAACTGCCCCGGGGTTATCACACCCAATGAATGCAAGGCAGGTATTTTACCTGCATCAATTCACAAAAAAGGGCATATTGGTGTGGTATCACGCTCCGGAACGCTTACATATGAGGCTGTTAATCAGCTTACTCAATTCTCTTTAGGACAGTCCACCGCCGTTGGAATAGGAGGAGATCCAATAAAGGGTCTTGGTTTTATAGATGTATTAAAAATGTTTAATGATGATAACGATACCCATGCCATAGTGATGATTGGTGAAATTGGTGGTACAGGTGAGGAAGAAGCCGCCCAATGGATTAAAGAGAATCTTACTAAGCCATTGGTGACTTATATAGCAGGTCAAACAGCCCCGCCGGGTAAGCGTATGGGGCATGCCGGTGCAATTATTTCCGGTGGTAAGGGCACTGCACAAAGTAAGAATAATGCACT
>DAIPML010000212.1:0-6248 GCA_036768735.1 Clostridiales bacterium
TCAATCATCCCAACCTGAGTTATAAATGAAGTAAAGGTGCCAAATCGGGAATTTTGAATTCTAAAAAACAGCAAAACACCAAACTTTGAATTTAACATTTATAACAAACAGTATTACAGCATCATACATCAAATAACCGAACACTAAACTAAAATTATTAACAATTTAAAGTGTAAAGTTATGGAAAAAGCAACTTTTAGTGTAAGCTATTTTTTAAGGCTGAACAAACTGTACAGAAATGGAGAAGCTCCATTATTAGTCAGAATTACGTACAATGGACAAAGAACGGAATTTACATCTAATCACAGAGTAAAACCTGAATTTTGGGATCAGAAATCAAACAAGGCATTGGGCAAAACAGCTTATGCCAAAAAAGTAAATGGGTTTTTGGATCATATCTATCTCAGTCTATGCGACTCAATCAAAGACCTGGAAGAAAGGGGAATGGAAGTAACTGCGGAGAACATCAAGAACAACCACCTTGGTTTTATTGAGTTTAAGCAGGTTACACTTCTTTCATTGTATTCTGAACATAATCAAAAAATGGAAGCTTTGATAGGTAAAGGCTATTCATTTTCTACATTGCAAAAGCATTTAACTACGGTAGAACACTTAAAGGATTTCCTGAAAAAGAACTATAATTCAGATGATATATTAGTTGATAAAATCAACAATCAATTCTTATTGGATTTTGAATTCTACTTGAAGTCAAATAAGAGTATAAGCAGCAATACCACCATCAAATACCTTAAAAATTTAGGTAAGGTAATTAGATCTGCATTGAATACCGGGTACATTAAAAGAAATCCCTTTACAGGAATAAAATATCATACCGAAGAAGTCGAAAGAACATTCCTTGACAGATCAGAATTGCAGTTACTTATTGATAAAAAAATTCCCAATAAAAGGTTGGAACAAATTAGGGATGTATTCCTGTTTTGTTGCTTCACAGGATTAGCATTTGCCGATGTTCAAGCGTTGACAGCAGACTCTTTGTATGTTCCCAACGAAAATGAAATCTGGATTAAGAAACGTAGGCAGAAAACAAAAAAATGGTTTCACCTTCCATTGTTACCTCAGGCTAAAAACATCCTGGACAGGTATTCTAACCATAAGATTAGGGAAAAAGGGTTATTGCTGCCAGTGCCCACTAACCAAAAGATGAATGCCTATCTGAAGGAAATAGCAGACCTGTGTGGCATCAACAAGAACCTGACAACACACTGTGCCAGGCATACCTTTGCCACCACCGTAACCCTGGCAAATGGAGTCTCAATGGAGTCAGTCTCGAAGATGCTGGGGCACAGCTCTCTCCTGATGACCAAACAATATGCCAAAATTTTGGATGAGACAATCGGCAGGGAGATGCAACAGCTCAAAGACAAGCTCCATTAAACAAACGGGCATTCGAATCACTGGTCTACAGCTCCAAGTATCCGGAAATAGAAAAATTAAAGAAAAATCATGTACACGCATTTCTTGTCTTATATATGCAAATGTGTGTACATCTTTAATTGATGCTATTGCATAAATCATTTTTTTATTGTTAAATTGCGCATCTTTTAAAGTAATGCAACATACATGAAATTAATCGAATACAATGGAGAGATGCTGGAGGTATTTAGGGATACGGACCACACGGATGATCAAAGGTTTCAAATTGAATACATAAAGGATGCCAGCAGCCCTAATGGCAAAAGACTGTATAGCGTCCAGGGAGCAGAGATCATTAACGATCCGACAAGCAATCATTACGGGTTTACATGGACATACAGGACCGAGGAAAGAGGATTTGAACCCAAGGGTATACAGATATTAGTCCCGCATGACGATATCAAATTATCCCAGTTGCTGGATAAAACACCTTATGGGATTCTTCAAAAAAACAGAACAGGTATAGGATCCACCACACTGGAGTTAAGGGCAAAGAGAAACAGCATCATAGTAGTGCCTACAAAGGCCCTTGCCTTGGACAAGGCGGAGAAAAGCAGAATTCCAGGGACTGACAGGTACAATTATCTGTATATAGGCGGAAAAATCGAGGGCAAAACATTTCCAAGAATTGCCGACTATATGGCTGACGGAGGGATCCCGGACAAAAAATTCATTGTCGTGGCGGATAGCCTTCCAAAATTGGATGATGAATTAGGCGAAAGGATGTATACAGATTTCTTCTTCATGGTGGACGAGATCGATGCGTACCAATACGACAGCCATTACAGGCCTGCTCTGGAAAATGTCATCGATTATTACCTCAAATTTCACTACACCAGAAGAAGTCTTGTTTCTGCAACAGTAAAAGATTTTTCAAACGAGCAGCTATGGGATGAAACGGAAGTGATGATAGAGTTCAACGAGGATATAAAGAGAAATATCAACCTAGTCCACTCCGACAATGTAATCCTGGCCACTGTGGAAAAAATCAGGGGGCTGCTGATCTCAAACCCGGACGACAAGATATTGGTAGCCTTCAATTCCGTAATAAAGGGGATACAGAAGATCATTCAACTGCTTGATCCTGAATTGCAATCTCAATGCGCAGTCCTGTGCAGCATAAAGAGTAAGATATATGTGGAAAAGTACTTCTATGGTGATGCATTCTCAAACACCCTCCCCAAGAAAATCAACTTTATGACAAGTTCTTTTTTTGTTGGAATCGATATTGAAGAAAGGTACCACTTGATATCCGTGTGCACCGCAAACCTACCCTATACCCTGCTTTCCAACGATAAGTTTATCCAGATATTGGGTAGGTGCAGGGACCCGTCAGGGGTGTTTAGCGAAACGATCCTATACAATACCAAAGATGTTCAAGAACTTTCAAAGGAAGAATGGTACAAGATAGGCAACAGGATTAAAGCTGATGCCGAGTTGGTAATTGAATATCAGAATTGTCTAAAAGAGGTTAGCCATAAGTTCCCAAAGCTAATCAGCAGCTACCCCCTACCTGTGAATGAAGTGATAAACCGAACAAAGAAATCATATTTTGGCACAAGGTTTACCGTATTGATAAGGGAGAATATTTACGGAGAATTAGTTCCGGCTTACTTCAACATTGACTCTATTAAAATTCAGCTTGAATTATTGAGGGAAATATATTCAAACCCTGAAAACCTGAAGGAATCTTTCAGGATAAGGAACTACAACGTAAATTTCTCCACTGAAAATTATGAGGATGCAGAAATTACAGAACAAGATGAGTCGGAAATAAATGAAGAATTAAGGCTCCTGGAGAGAGAAGAATTAATTGAACAATTAAGGCAATGCGAGGAAGAGAACAGGGCTGAGCTCGCTGGAAGGATCAAGGTAAGGGCCAGTTTCAACGGGACAATATTTATTGACAGGCTATTGGACCTGATCGAATATGTACCCTTTAACGAGCTTGTGGACAGGCTAGGCAACAGGATGTCCTATAGAGAATACAAAACATTCTATAACTCTGTCATATATTGGTCGCTAGAAGAAAACCATCCGCTAAAATTAAAAATTGAAAGGGATTTTTTGATCGGGAGCAGGTACACAAATATCGAGCTCGCAGAAAAAATCAATTCCGTATTTTCAAGTTTGTTTGAAATGAACAATTTACCGCATAGAACGCTTGTAGAGAGAGCATCCATTTTTATAAAGAAAAAAAGGATCAGGGAAAGAGGAAATGTCATGTCAAGGTATCTCGTCCAATCCTATAACGTGAATAACTTTGAAGGAAATCCATTGAAGACAATACGCTCCGGAGAAAATGTGAAATTGCATTTCAGGTTTTGACTTGTACACACATTTCCTACATAGCAATAAAAAAGTGTGTGCATTTTTATAAATTACATAAGAACAGCAATAATAAATCCGACTTTCAAGCAATCATTTATTTAATTCACATTTTGCAATTTATCCAATTCAAGATGGAACCCAAACAGAGAGTCAGATACTTTTTAGGAATCTTTTATAAATATAAAAAGGTATATTTTTATAATTGGTGGATTAATTAGTCCTGAATATGTTTGAGCGCACAACTCCTGAAAAAATCCAAGTGAAAAAATATATGCCTGGATAAGTTTTTTACTAAGCAATCATTAATAACTTACTGTTTTACTGTAAATTAAATACTATTTTACTTGCATATGTCAGAAATTTTACGTATCTTTGTAGTCTAAAAAAAGGGGAGTCTGTGATTTTTAATGAAACATTTTTTCACCGCCATTCCCTTATAAAATAGAATAATATTTAAGTAAAATGTTTCGCAATTAAATAAGAGAAAAATGAAATAGACATTGACAGAAAAAGTAAGCTCTGGTATCAAATTTTTAGGTGACATCCCTGGCTTTGAATTACCCAATGGCGTTTTAAACAAAGGCATCACCGGATGTGGTGCAACAACGGTGGCTTTAACAGATCCATATCCCACAATTATCTGTAGCCCAAGGAATGAGTTGTTAAGAAATAAATCGGATCAATATCCAAATTCCCTCCTTGTAATTGGGGGTGTTAATGTTGATGAAATTATAAACTATATCAATAAGACACCTATTCCCAAAATCTTAGTTTCCTATGATTCTTTCCACAAGCTGCTCGAATGTATTTCCGATAAATCAAAATTCAGAGTTGTAGTGGATGAATTCCATTTTATCTTACAGGACGCATCTTTTAAATCCGAGGTAGGCCTTGCATTACTGAATAAATTAAAAGTGTTTCCATACGTGACCTATTTATCTGCTACACCCATATTAGACAAATTTATCGACAAAATTGATTTCTTCAAGGACATACCCTACACCAAGCTGGATTGGGAAGACAAAGAATTAATCGAAGTTGTCAGAATCAAAAGCCCGAATCCAATTTCAGCCGCAATACGCATTGTGGAGAATTATAAAAATGGGGACTATCCTAAAATTCTTTTGCCGACAGGAGAATGGGTTGAATCCACAGAATGTGTTATCTTTTTAAATTCCGTAAATGACAATGTAAACATTGTTAAACCGTGCAGACTTTCTCCTGAAGATGTTAATCTCATAGTGGGTGCTTCGGAAGACAACGATAAACAGATCTCTAAAATTGGTGAAGGATTTTCAAGAGGACGTATCCCGTTGAAAGGAGAGAAACATAAAAAATTCACCTTCTGCACCTCTACAGCATATGCAGGTTGTGATTTTTATTCAGAAAGCGCATCAACATTTGTGATAAGTGACAATAAAAGATTGAATACATCAATCGATATTTCAACAGATTTGGTGCAGATTGCTGGCAGACAAAGATTAGAAACAAATCCATTCAGAAAACACATATATTTTATTTACAACACAAGTATCACGGAGACAAATGATGAATAGTTTTATGAATATATTAATACTAAAGTTGAGACAACACAACAGGAAATAGAATCAAACAATAATGCAAGTACTGAACTTAAAAAACTTCGTATTGCTAATAATAAAAGATTACAGACCATACAGAGATATTCTGAAACTTATACTCTTTTCGATGAAGATCAAGGTATATTCGTTTTAAATGAGTTAGCTTATATAAATGAAATCTACTCTTATGAAGTTCAGAAACATAACTATTAGAATGGGAATATCGTATACAAGCAATTAAAAGATGCAGGGTTTGACGTTAATGAACCGTAGATATGGAAAGTTTTTGACGACAAAATCGATTAGATAATATCAAAAGTAAGATTTGAAGATAAGATGAAGGAATATTGTGAACTAATTGAAGACAACAATAATAGCTCAATTACGATTGCTCAAAAAATTGCAAAATCCAATCCTAATTTGAAAAGCTATCATGAGCTTTTAGGAGGTTAGAGAATCAAGGCATTAGGCTACAAGGAAGCAAATTTAAAAAAGGAAATTAATAATTTCAGGAAATTTAATCAATGTTACGATATAATTTTAAAGAACTTAAAAATCAATGAATTTATTTCTGCAAAAGAAGCTAAGAAAATAATAGCTGACGCATACACGTAGCTTGGTATTACCGTGTCACCAAAAGGTAGTGATTTATCAAGATGGTTTGACATTTCAGGAGAGAATGAACGAATAAATGGGAAAATGACAAGAGGATATATCGTTGCATTAAAGCGTGAGTAAATAAAAAATCCCACCGTTTCATCAGGTATAAGATTAAAATAATAACATCTTGCCTTATTTTATTATAGTTGTTTTTACTGAATCTCACTCCGAATTTTCAGAAAAAAAATTTTTAAAATTTTTCCATAAGCGCATCCCAAACTAGTCCGCACCCCACCCTTCTTC
>DAIPML010000213.1:0-6169 GCA_036768735.1 Clostridiales bacterium
AATTCATTATGTATGAACAATGATGGAGGTGTAATAATGTCATACTTTAATTTCAATGCAAAGCCCAAATTTGTTTCGGAGCTGGATAAAGGATTCAGACCGGCTGCGCTGGAGAACAAAGCCTTTTTGGAAGCTGTCGAAAAGTCGGGTAAAAGCGCTTCTGTTAAAATAGCAGTTGAAAGAGCAAACGGTCAAGTATCAACATACAACACAGTTATATTCGCAGAGGGTAAAACAGAAGAAAACCTCTTTTATATTGAGCGGTTTGTTAAAACTATTCTGTGGATTAACGGAGGGTGGAAGGTTATAATTGGCGGACCCCAATATATTGGTGACTATATTAAAAAAGCATACACAAATGGTGGCTTGAGGGAATTTGATGCTAATTTTATGAGCAGGATCTATGAAAAAGAGTTTTCGGTAATATGCACTAATATAGAAAACGTGCCTGATTCCAATGAAAGCACAAATCCCATAGGCAGGCATCTGAATGGTTGCCGAATTGGTTTGGATTTGGGCGGCAGCGACAGAAAGGTTTCTGCGGTTATTGACGGAAAGCCCGTATATTCGGAGGAAGTTGTCTGGCATCCTAAAACACAAACTGATCCGGATTACCATTACAAAGAGATTGTTGAGGCTTTAAAAACAGCAGCTTCACATATGCCGAGAGTAGATGCAGTTGGTGTTAGTGCTGCAGGTGTTTATGTTGATAACAGGGTTATGGTTGCATCACTGTTTCTTAAAGTGTCCGATGAGCTTTTTAATAAGAAAGTGAAGGACATACTGATTAACGCTGTTAATGAATTAGGTAATATTCCACTTGAGGTCGCCAATGACGGTGATGTTACTGCACTTGCAGGCTCAATTGATCTTGAAGATACGAATGTGTTAGGGCTTGCAATGGGTACAAGTGAGGCCGGAGGTTATGTGGACGGTAAAGGAAATATTACAGGCTGGTTAAATGAACTTGCTTTTGTTCCTATGGATTACAATATTTCAGCAATGGTTGACGAATGGTCGGGAGACTATGGCTGCGGAGTAAAATATTTTTCACAGGATGCAGTTATAAAGCTTGCGCCTGCAGCAGGTATTAAGCTGGATTCCAACCTAACCCCTGCTGAAAAGCTTAAAGTTGTACAAGAGTTACACGAGAAGGGTGACGCCGGTGCTGCAAAAATTTTCGAAACTATCGGTATATATCTTGGTTATACTATTGCGTATTATGCTAATTTCTATGATATAAAGCACACACTGATTCTTGGTCGTGTTACATCAGGAAAGGGCGGAAACATAATAATTGATAAAGCTACAAGTGTTCTTAAAGAAGAATTCCCTGAGCTGGCTAAAAAAATTAATATGCAACTTCCGGATGAGTCCAACAGGAGAGTAGGGCAGTCTATTGCAGCAGCAAGCCTCCCTAAAACAAACGGATAGTTTAACTAGGAAAGATCTTGCTTTCTTTTTAAATCAACTATCCAACTACACTAAAAGGTTAATGGTTATTGATTCAAACTATAAAAGAACAATGGAAAGGGTGAATTAACATTATGAAATTTGTAAAATCAGGTGCAGAGTTATTTATTCCCGATGGTAAACCTATTGAAGAAGCAATAAAAAGAACAACACATATAGCGATTTCCGCTCATCAGGATGATATAGAAATCATGGCTTGCCACGGAATTTTGGAATGCTTTGGAATGGAAGATAAATGGTTTGCAGGCGTTGTTGTCACAAATGGAGCGGGAAGCCCAAGGGATGACCTTTACGCAAAGTACACAGACGAAGAAATGCAGAGAGTTAGAAAGATTGAGCAAAAGAAAGCTGCATATGTAGGTGAATACGGTGCGATGGCTCTTTTAAATTACACAAGCTCTGAAGTAAAAGACGGAAAAAATAATGCTGTTGTTAATGAGCTAAAAGAGTTAATAGACGCTGCAAGACCGGAAGTGGTATACACCCATAATCCTACAGACAAGCATGATACCCATGTTGCGGTTACTATAAGGGTGATAAATGCAATAAGGGCACTGCCAAAAGAGAATCGTCCCCGAAGAGTATATGGTTGCGAGGTGTGGAGAGCACTAGACTGGCTTAACAAAGAAGATAAGGTTATGTTTGACGTGTCTGCTCATCCTAATATTTCTGCGGCAGTTCTTGCTGTCCATGACTCTCAGATTTGTGGCGGAAAGAGATATGATTTGGCAACAGAAGGAAGAAGACGAGCAAATGCCACTTATGCAGAATCTCACGGAACAGACAATGCACAAGCGGTTAGCTATGCTATGGATTTAACCCCCTTGATAGAAGACGACTCCCTTGACATAGGAATGTATGTAAAAGGGTATGTTGATCGCTTTTACAATGATATTGAAAACAGACTGGAAAAGGTTCTGTAAGCAGATATAATTTGAAATAACTATCATATTATGATTATCACCCAGAAAGTCACTTTGTGACTTTCTGATGAACATTAAGGTTTCATAGATTTCATCAACCTTCGAAAGAAGGTTGGATAACCATATTGTGATTGCTCCAAGTAGCAGTAAGCTGCAGCTTCCTGCAGGTAATCCTACAGGAAAAAGTCGTGAAACGACTTTTTGGGAAGCAATCATGTTATAATTTAGACAATACGGTGCATGAGAGACAAGCTTTTTGATAAGTTAAAAAGCTTGTCTCTTTTTTCATGGAACCGCAATTTTTTTAGAACAGTAATTTGCACTTTATTGGCACCGAATAGTCTCCAATAGTAGATTAAAAATTAATCACTTCATCAGCAATTTCTCCCAATCGTATATCATGTGATACAATAATTACTATCTTGCTTTTTTTCTTTTTTATGATTTCATTCATAAATACACCTACACTCTCTTCATCAAGTGCATTGGTTGGTTCATCAAATATCATGATATCAGCACTCTTAAGAAATCCACGCGTCAGGACAATACGTTGTTTCTCTCCTCCAGAGAGAGAGGTGTTTTTGGGATTAATAATAAAGTCTAATTTTTCAGGTATGTTTTCAGCAAAATCCATTAATGGCATAATGGTAGTAGCAATCTCGTTTTCGCCTACCCCAGCCAATGATAAATTATATCTTATAGTCCCTTTTTGAAAATAGGCATCTTGTTGCACGAATGACAAGTTGTTCCTTCGTAATTTAGTAAAATCAATATCTGTATAATGAGTTTGGCTGTAATACATATCCCCTGAACTTGGTTTATATATACCAGCTAAAGTTAGCAAAAACGTTGTTTTACCAGTGCCATTTTCGCCTACGATAAGATATACCTTACCTTTCTGAAACTCAAGCGAAATATCTTTATAAATTATTTTTTCACCAATCACTAACCCGATTTTTTTGCAGGTAATTGAATTTATACATGACAATTCAGTCTTTCCAAAGGTTTCTGGCTTGATATCATATAGTTCATTTATCCTATCTCTGGATACTCTATAATTTTGGTACTGGCTGCCGAATTCACTTACGTGTTGTAAAGCTGGAAGCAAAATACCTATGTACATAATTACCGCAACAATTGAACCTCCTACTGATAGATGACTTTTACTGTTGACAGTTGAATATGCAAGAACCAATAATGATAATGCATATGCAATCCTTCCGAGGAATGAAACCGTACAAATTTGCGAATAATCAACGCGTAAGAATCTTATAGAGGTTTCATAAAATTTATACGCCGTCTTAGTAAATAT
Source organism: Clostridiales bacterium (assembly GCA_036768735.1). GTDB lineage: Bacteria > Bacillota > Clostridia > DSM-8532 > DSM-8532 > JAAYGP01. The sequence goes on from DAIPML010000213.1 coordinate 3,709, forward strand.
ATTATCGGACTCTTTATTCCAAGCGTTAATTTTTATCGATAGCAAATTATATAAAATACCGCTAATCATTGAAAAAAAATCGCTCTGTGCATCAAGCATATTTTTGTCAAGTATATAATAAAATCTCTTTATAAGCAAATAAATAATACAGAAGACTATAACAACCAAAATTCCGATAATACCCAGTAGCATATTCAATGAAAATAGTATTGGAATTATAATAAATGTTGTAATTATATTAAAAGTAAAGTATGGTAACTTTTCTATCAAAAAATCTCCCAAACAGACCGCATCATTATTAATCCTCTGTGTTAAATAAGCATCATTATATCTTCCGAGCTCGATGAACTCCGATTTCTTAATATATTTAAGAATATCAAATTCAATCTGCATAGCCATGTAGTTTGACAACTTTATGTTAAAATCATTATTAAGCAAGCTTAGAAAATATTCAGCCGATATAAGAATACCCAATGGTATGAAATATGATGATAAATTGTCCAATTGAAATGAAGAAATAAGTGTTATACCCTTATTGAGATAATAAGGGATAAACAATGCAATAAAGATTGATAATAAGTTTATAATTGTAAACAATAAAAACTGTGGCCAAATCGATTTTAGGTATGTCTTTGCGTTGAATTTTGTATAATTATTCGAACTATTAATAAATTTATGCTTCATTTCAATACCACCTCAACAGATTTTCTGAGGTTCTTGCTTTCTATTATATTACATATTAGTGATTTTGTCATGTTGTTGGTATTATGTTTTTTATTTATATTTAATAATTCAATATGTTTTAAATCGGTAATATTATGGAGGTAATCTTCAATAACTAAATACTCAACTGCTTCTACAATACATTCCAATTTGTTAGTTTTACAGGTATCGGTTATTGTAAATGCAGTATCAACTAAAACATGGCATAGTTCGTGTATTAAAACGCCAATAACATCTGACAACATAGTTATTACCACAGCATAACTATCATCAATTTTAATAGAAAACCCTTCGCAATTTTTTTCTTCGAAAGAGCTTAGAATATTACAATGCACAATGAATACTTTTATCTCTTTACATGCGATGCTTATATTTAAGTTCTTCTCGGCAAAGAAGCTAATAGTATTAAAAATGCTATCTACGCTTATACCATTTAGCGACATAGGCATTAAGGTGCTATAACTTCCACTTAAAATATAGTAAATTATATCATCTTTGCTTAGCGCTTTTTGGTGTGAGAATGCCATATTAGTGCATTTGATATCGTATGCAGACAAACTCATCTTATTCACCAGTGATAAACCTCCTTATACTGTCAGAATTCTCAGCGAATTCATAGATTAATCCTTCGAATATTTTGTTTTGGAAATCACATTGAGGAATCTTTTTATCCATTGTAGGCGATTTTGAATATATTTCTCGTGTGCAAATCCCACAGAACATTTTCCAATCACATTCACGACACATCTCTGCCTTTTTAGTATCCCTAGCTTGAATTGACTTAACGCGGTCACTGTTTTCAAGTATAGATTTTAATGGGATACCTTTTAGTACATTACCTATGGGAGTATCACGAATATTTCTCCACTCTTGGCATGGATATATATCTCCATTAGAAGTGACACTAATTTGATTTTTTCCTGCGCCACAAGGTGATCTAAAACACATATGTGGTTGCCACAACAGAAGATTCCACAGATAGAATCTTAGGGTTGCATCATTAACTGGTTTTTCCGTCGATAGAGCATTGTGTGCAACGTTTAGGAATTTATCTGCAATGCCACTTAGCTTATGTTCATTACTTTCAAAGATAGAGTACTCCTCAGCTCTTCCAATAGGCATAACTATATTTGTACGTATGTATTTAATGTCGTTCTCAATTGCAAATTTAATAATTGAATCGTATTGCTCAGCGGAATTTACAACAGATAAAATACTCGCATCGCACCCAAGAGATCTCATTTTACTGATATTTTTTTTTATAATGTCATAGGTTACGCTGCCATCATGGAAAACACGGTATTTATTTTGTTCTTCTTCGGTTCCATCCATGCTTATTCCAATCTCAACATTGTTTTCCTTGAGGAAGATAGCAATTTCTTCAGTGAGTAGAGTTCCATTTGTCTGAATTGTAAAGTTTATAGATTTCTCTTTGGATGATGCATGTGTTTTTGCCTGCGGTATTAATTCCTTAATAAGCCCAAAATTAAGTAATGGTTCACCACCGCTAAATTCTACGGTCAATGTATCTGCACAGTTAGAATATTCGAGTGCAAGAATAATTGCTGATAATGCTATTTCAAGTGACATATCGATGCCATCCTGTTCAGCATTAACAAAACAATATTTGCATGATAAATTACACCTGCTGGTTGTGTCAAGAATTAGTAACGATAGCTTATCTTTTTTCGTTATCAGGTTAAGATCCTGTTTTCGCTTTTTTTTACCATGCAATGAA
>DAIPML010000214.1:0-6124 GCA_036768735.1 Clostridiales bacterium
CGGAAGCCAGGAAGGTGATGTGACCGACGTCGACTTCGAAGAGGTGAAGTAAAAGAAGATTAGAAACAATCAACAAATATTGGAAAATCCCTGTAAACAAATAGTTTACGGGGATTTTTGTTTTAAATGAATTCTCAAAGACTATTGTTTTTGATTATTTTTTATCATACATTTGTACCATATTTGTAACGGAACTTAATTAGTGATGAAGTGGAACTTATGAACACTTATGACTACTAATGAGTACTTAAATAGTGATAAGGATACCGATGAATAAGATTCAGAAACAGTGTGAAGTGTGTGGGCAGTCTTTCGTTCCGAAGACGGTCGATTCTGTTTATTGCTCTAAAAAGTGTGGTGCAGCAGCATATCGGAAAAAGAAAGCACTGAAGAAGAAGGAAGAAGAACAGCAAGCAGTTATTGATAAGATTTCTGCCGACCGCCTGTACATTTCCGTTCCTGAAGCAATCGCTCTTTTCGGAGTTGCTAAGAGTACGCTCTATCGCCTTGTTCGACAAAAGCGTATTCCGGCTATCAATTTAGGAACTCGCCTTGTTCGGATAGACCGTGCAGCGATAGAAGAAATGTTCCCTATTCGCCAAACTCCTCTTAAAAAAGAGAAGCCGACAGCAAAATTATATAGTCTTGAACCGCAAGATTGCTATACAATTGGCGAAATAGCGCAGAAGTTTGGGATTTCGGACAGCACGGTATATAAGCATATCCGTAAGTTCTCAATTCCTACACGGCAGATAGGAAACTATGTTTATACTCCAAAAAACGAAATTGATAACCTTTATAAATAATAGCTATGGCAACTTTTATTCCTTCAATTGATAAAATTCTGCAGTTTAAGGTTAAGCCAGAAGCAGGCGAATTGGAACTATTACTCTTCTTAGAGAAAATGCTTGACGATAGTTTTGAGGTTTACTTCAATCCTTATATGAATGGAGACCGCCCAGACATCCTCATTATGCGCAAGGGATATGGTGTGATGATTATGGAAGTAAAGGATTGGAATTTAGACTTATATGAGTTAAGCGATAAAAAACATTGGATTTTAAAACAAAATAACTCTATTCTGAAATCACCAATACAGCAGGCTCTTAAGTATAAAGATAATCTTTTTGAATTACATATAGAGTCATTGTTAGAGAAAAAAATAAAAGATATCCGCAAATTTAATATTGTTTCATGCGCTGTATACTTCCATAATGCAAATGAAAATCAGATAAACAGACTACTTGTTGATCCATATAAAAACGATAGAAAATATCAAGATTTCTTAAAATATAACATTGAGTTAATCGGCAGAGACAATCTCAATGAATTAGATTTTAACTTGATGTTGAAGCGCAGATATATGAAAGCAGAGAAAGAGTCCTTTTTGTTTACAGAAGACTTGTACAATAGCTTTAAACGTTTCTTAAATCCTCCTATTCACATGAAAGAAGATGGGGTTGATCTCTTTTACTCATCAAAACAAAGGGAAATAATATATGAAAGTGATAAAAAACAGCAAAGAATAAAAGGGGTAGTAGGATCTGGGAAAACTACTGTATTAGCAGCAAGAGCTGTTCAAGCATATAAAAGAATTTCAAAAAATAAATTCAATACACAAATATTAATTCTTACCTATAATATTACCCTGAAAAACTTCATCCACGACAAGATCAGTATGGTAAGAGAAGACTTCCCTTGGGAGGTGTTTGTAATTTCAAATTATCATTTATTCATTAATTCTCAATTAAATAATCTGGGGATACCATTCGAAAAAGATAAAATCACTGATTTAGAAGCAAATTACTATTCAAATAAAAAATTATTTTTAGAACATAAGTCAAAAATAAAAACATACGATGCTATATTTATCGATGAAATCCAAGACTATAAACGCCCTTGGATGGAGATTATAAAAGAGTGCTTCCTTTCAGAAGGGGGAGAATATGTTTTATTTGGTGATGTAAAACAAAATATATATTCCAATCCAACAGAGCAAAAAGATGTCAGTACAAATGTTAAAGGTGTTGTTGAGCTAAAGCGTTGTTTTAGGTCAGATTTCAAAATAAAAGATTTAGCGATAGAATTTCAAAAGAATATATTCAAGGATAAATATGAAATTGACACGTTTAATAAAAATGAAGCCCAATCAGAATTACAATTCGAAAGAAACCAACAAGGGGATATTCGTTATATGCACCTTTCAGACACAAACCTTGTTTCAACCTTATACACAATTATACACGAAAATATTCTAAATAAGAACAATAATCAAATTTCTCCAAACGACATCACTATTCTTGGTTACTCTGTTAATCAACTTAAACGCTTTGAGGCTTATTATAGATATGCTTCAGGCGAAAAGACGAAAACCATGTTTGAAACATATGAGATAATGTATATGAGTCGCTTGAAACATTATTCAAAAAATGATATGCCAAAGTGGGTCAAGGATGGTATTAGATTGATAAAAAGAGATAAAGACAAAAAAATAGATAACGGGCTAAATCAACTGGCTAAACTATTTACAATATTTGATTTATACACAGAGTACCCCGATCGTTTCAAATATAAAATCGAATGGTATTGCAATCAGTATAAATGCTCACTGGTTGATTTCTGTAAATATATTGATGATTATCAGGATGAGTTCACAACATTCAAAAAGGAGGTGTATGTGGCGGACTATAAGTTTATACGAACAAATAAAAAAATACACTTTTGGATGAACAGTGGCACTATTAAAATATCTACAATTAACAGCTTTAAGGGATGGGAAAGTGAATTGATATTTCTAATCTTAGAACAAAAATTTGACCATTCAACAGAATTTAATTCTGCCTTTGATGAATTATTGTATACAGCCATTACTCGTTGTCGTTCAAAATTAATCATCATTAATTTTGGCAATGAGGAATATGATAGAAAAATGCGCCCGATTATTGATAATGTAAAATAATCCCACATGAAACAACTCTCCAATACAAAAGTAACTGTTCGGCTTCGCAAGGCGGATGATCGGAAGGAATGGTATGTTTACATTGAAAGCTATCCGGTGAATGTTCTAGGCAAGCAAACTCCACAACGTATTCGAGAATATCTGAATCGTTGCATTACTACCGTTGAGTGGGATAAGAAACGTACTGCCCGCACCAATGCAGATGGAGCAAAAACCTACAAACCCAAACGTGATGATAATGGAATAATCATTTGTCGAAGCGAGAAAGACAAAGAAACTATGCTATATGCCGATGGAATCCGCAAGCTTCGCCAACGGGAATACGACAATGCCGATTTGTATAGCGACACGGAAAGTGCACAAGTCGAACAAAAGGAGCGTTCGCAGCAGAATTTCGTAGAATACTTTAATGCGACAGCCAAGAAACGCCACGCTCAAAGTTCGGACTCTATCCGTGTGAACTGGAAACGAGCATACGAATTAATAAAGCTCTTCGCCGGAGATATATTGCCTTTCTCCAAAATAGACAATCGTTTTGCCGAAGATTTCAAATTATATCTTCTGTCCGCTCCTTGTGGTGGCAATAAAAGCGGAACAATTTCTCGGAATACCGCTGTTACCTACTTCTCGATTTTCAAAGCAGCATTAAAACAAGCCTTTATTGATGGATATTTGACGACAGATTTGTCGGCTAAAATCAAAGGCATACCGGAGCAGGAATCAAGACGTGAGTATCTGACAGTTGAGGAACTTAATACTCTTGCCGGAACACCTTGCGAGCGGGATGTTCTGAAACGGGCGGCATTGTTTTCCGCTCTTACCGGCTTACGGCATTGTGATATTCAGAAATTACGATGGAAAGAAATCAGTATGAACGGTAATCAAGCTCAACTGCACTTCACGCAACAAAAAACAAAAGGCGTTGAATATATGCCCATTTCCCAACAAGCACTTGAATTATCCGGCGAACCTCGAGAGCCGGAACAACTTGTTTTCGAAGACTTACCCGATCCTGCATGGATTTCCAAACCATTGAAACGATGGATAGAGGCTGCCGGAATTACGAAGCGAATCACATTTCATTGCTTTCGGCACACGTATGCGACCCTTCAATTATCCAGTGGTACAGATATTTACACTGTTAGCAAAATGCTCGGACATACCAATGTGAAGACCACACAAATTTATGCAAAAGTTGTGGACGAGAAGAAAAGTAAAGCGGCACAAGCGATTCAGTTGAACACCCTTAAAGATGCCGAGTCATGAAAAACAACATTCTGGAGTACATTATATTATATGTGATTGTCGCTTGTGCAGCGGTGGTTATTGCAACATTGGCACGTGTGTTCGCTGTTTCAATGGGGTTTGATAGCTTTACGACGTTCATAGTGTTCTTGGTTGTATTGGCTATCCAAGTGATAGTGTATCTGAGCATTCACGTAGTAATGCAAAACCTAATGTTACCATGGATCGGGAACGGATTAGCTAAAATTCCCTATTTCCGAAAGAAAATTGAGCAAAGACAAGTTTCTCCAATTGTTATTGAATCATCGATAGAAGAAAAGAAGGCTGATATTGATATACCGGAATCGAATGTGTCTTTAGAAGATATTCGGAACAAACAGCAACAAAATATAGCTAAGGAGCAGGAAGAGATACTCAATATCGCTCTGGACTATACTCGGAAATCCTTTGCTCTTTACCTTTCAGATGAAGACCTTGATGTTCTTTGCCGGAATATCCGTGCATACATGAATAGGTTGGATGAGAAAGAGTTGAATCCGGTTAAAGTCAAAGAACTATCCGCCCTCGACCTCCGTCACTTCGGATGGAATATCTGGAACTATTTCAAGCCGAGAAATCAGATGGATATTGCGAACTTACTAAAAATCGTGTTCCCTGATGTTTTCAAAGGTGTAGAAGTGAAGAGTATCAAACGGCATTTGAAGGATGATGAATTGAAGGGGGTGATTAAGATAGAGGAGAAGCTTTTTTGAACAGAGTTAGCTATAACAATAACCATTTAAAATCGACAAAAATGAAACTGATTAATCACAAAGACCAATTAATAAACAACATTGACACTTTAGAAGGGTATGTGACAAGTGAAGATGCATATTCAAATGATGCGGCAAAATCTTTAATTAAACGAGGAACTTGTTTTGTTGCCTATACAATTGGTGACGAATTGCGATTTGCTCCAAGTCGGTTTATAGGTTACGCAAATAACAAGATTAACAAACATTCAGCTTCATTAGAGAAAGATGGAAGAGAAACGAATAAAGTGATCAATGAGATTTTTGGTTCAAAACCACTTTCAAACGAAAAGCTGAATCTGAAATACTTGGACTATTGCAAAAGATTGGGTATTCAACCGAGTGAAAAAGGATCGTTTGGCGCACCAAGAAAGTTTTGGCAATTAAGCATAGAGTATGATTTTGAAAGCAACTCAAACCTAACAGGAGAATTCCCTGAAGGGAAAATGGTTGAAAGAACTCATAAAACAAGAGAACGCAACAACCAAGTTGTCGAATTAGCCAAAAAAGTCTTTAAAGAAAAGAATGGAAGATTATTTTGTCAATCTTGTGGATTTGATTTTGAGAAAACATATGGTAGCATTGGCAAGGATTTTATTGAAGGACACCACACTATTCCGGTTAGTGAAATGACGCCAAGCCATAAAACAAAAGTAGAAGATATTGCCATGCTTTGTGCCAATTGCCATAGAATAATTCATAAAAAAAGACCTTGGTTGACAATAAAAGATTTACATGAACTTGTAAAAAACAAGCGACTGAAATTTTAGAAAAACACAACGAAAAGCGATAACTCGAAAGAGATATCTTGCTTAAACGCAAAGCAGCCAAGGGCTTTTAAAGTTATAACAACCACCAAATATCATCACTTTAAGTGTTTCCTAAGTGTTCCTCCAGTGTCGCCCAGACACCGCAGAAACACTTTCTTCATTTGCACCGTAATTATTAAAATCAACAATTATGGAAGCAAACGAAATTTCTTTTGAAAACCTGCCTAAGGCAGTAGCACATTTAGTCAGCGAGCTGGCTGAAATTAAATCTTTAGTTGAAAAGGGGCAAACACCTGTTGTTCCTCAGAAACGAATCCCGATTGACATTGAAGAAGCTTGCCGGATTATCGGCAAAGCAA
>DAIPML010000010.1:0-35668 GCA_036768735.1 Clostridiales bacterium
ATTGAGCTTGTGACTTTTTATCATCAGATATCTTTTCTTATACTTATATCATACCTCATAAGTTCAATATGTTTCAATGCTTTATCGTGAATTCTAAAGGTAAGGAGGCCCCTGCAAAGCATCAAGGCCGTCAAGGACGATCTGATAGAGAGCCAGTTCAAATCCGGAATCGTGATGAATCAGCGGGTTTCATACTTTGATTAATGCTTAATCAAAAGATCAGGTTAATAAAGCCTGTCTTTGCGATTATGGGGCCGATTTCGAAAAGTCAAGTGTTTTTTGTATTTGTAACTTAAGCTTAATATATTCTATTTGAAATCGATGAAGAATTTCCGGAAAAGCCCAGGCTGCATGTTAGAATTATGGTTGCTCTATTAAATCAATATTGCATTAATCTGGGGGTAAAAAGCAAAAGTTTATATAGCTATAGTATATAGGCTATGCGGCTCTCAGAGTTTATGAAAATACTTATAAATACTGGAGGAGGTAAGATTTGAGCGAGCGCCTGTTCGGCGCTTGATATATAGCCGGTGCAAATCCGGCATGGTAAGGAGTGGCCAACCGCCATTACCTAAGTCTTGGAGTCGAAATGGTAACATTAGATTTAAGCGTAGACTGGGGAGGAAGCGAGCCGTAATGCGAAAGCGTGAAGTGATTGAGCCTCGTGATTTAAACAAGCAGAAGCCGATGCCCTGTTCATGGCAGCAGGCAACAAGAACCAACCGCAACGGGCAAGGTTGGGGAGATTCTGACGGGGTCTGAGAGCATGGCGAGCTTTACATTGGTATATCAAGTGTACCAGGGAGAGCCTGTATATTCTCAGGAAGGATGAGTAGGGCGTAACAATGTGTGAAAGCAGAGGAAGTCCGAAGATATATAGGCAGTCTGACTAACCCATAGTACCGATGAGGTGTATGAAAGTACAGGGAGGAAAGGGGTTAGCGTAGTAATCGCTTTTGCTAAGGCGACAACAACCACACCGGAGGTGGAGAAAGAGTGTTAACGGGATTGGCAAGGATAGGGCAGATAGTAGGAGAACATCCAGACAGGAGACTTCAAACCATCATGCACTATGTCAACAAAGAGAACCTAAAGGAAGTCCACGAGAGGCAAAAAGCTGACAAGGCAACGGGAGTAGACAGAACAGACAAGCAAGTCTACGAAGAAAACCTTGAGGAGAACCTTGAGGATCTGCTTGGTAGGATGAGAATGTTCAAGTACAGACCGCAACCGGTAAGAAGGGTATACATACCCAAAGAGGGCAGCGACAAGGTCAGACCATTAGGAATACCTGCGTATGAGGACAAATTAGTACAGGGGGTAATGGCGGAGATATTGAATGTAATATATGAGCCGAGATTCTATGATTTCTCATTTGGATTCAGAACAGGAAAAGACCAACATCAGGCGATAGCATATTTAGATGATAAACTGATGGGGGCGACATCGTGGGTAGTGGACGCAGACATAAAGGGGTTCTTCGACAATGTAGACCATAACTGGATGATAAGATTTCTTGAACATGAGATTGAGGACAAGAATTTCATCAGGTATGTAAAAAGGTTCATGAAGGCCGGTATCATGGAGGACGGTAAATATATTGATACAGAACGGGGCGTGCCGCAGGGCGGTCTAATCAGCCCGGTGCTGGCGAATGTATATTTGCACTACGTGATTGATAACTGGTTTGAAAAGGTAGTTAAGGTCAAACTGAGCGGGAAAGTGTCAATGGTGAGGTATGCTGACGATAATGTATTCTGCTTTCAGTATGAAAATGACGCAAGGCAGTTTTACAAAGCGTTGAAACAAAGGTTGGCAAAGTTCGGACTGGAGATAGCGGAGGATAAAACGAAGATAATAAAGTTCGGCAGATTTGCCGGTGAGGAAGCAGAAAAGTTTGATTTTCTCGGTTTCACGTTCATAACAGGAAAGACCCGTGCAGGGAAATTCACGGTTATAAAAGTAACCAGCCAGAAGAAACTGAAAGTCAAAAGGCAGAAAGTTAAACGATGGTTGAAAGAGAACATGCACACACCTGTAGACGTGATGATAAGCGGTTTGAATCGGAAGCTAAAAGGACATTACAACTATTATGGACTTTCGCACAATTCGCACCGGATGAACGAGTTCTACTACTATGTAACTCAACTTTCGCAGGAACATAACATAAGTTTCTCCTTGATATAGGTGGGTAAGCAGGACATAAAGTAGTCAATAAGCTCGCTTACTTGCTCTTTTGAGAGAAATAGTTTTTCCTGTAAAGTATGATTAAATGTGTCTATTACAATCTGCATTGCTTCAAGAAATTTTATGTCTTGAAGTTCATCACAGCAATAGTAGAATAGCGGGCCGAAAGTCCGTAAATCCTTGTTGTTACGGTTTTCAACCGATAGCATAATGTACCTTGAAAAAACAATAGTTGTATGGGCAACCATCATATCATAAGACCGGCCTTGAAACTCTTTTGCCAGACTAAGATATGATTTGCACATTTTGAAGAAGACCTCTATATTCCATCTTTTGCCATATATACGTATAATCTCCTCTTCGTCAAGTGTGCTGTCGGTGGATATAAGTGCCAGCCATTTTTTACGGTTTGTTCTGTCACGAACGTATACTATTTTGGCGGGAATGCATTCACCTTTGTTATTGAAAACTTCTACCAGTACCGATGCCAAATACTTGGAACGTCCACGCCTCTTGCGGATACTTTGATAAATCTGCTTTATATCCATTGCCTTGCCATTGAACATAAAGTGTTCCTTCTTGGTTTTTTTCATCATAGCGATGGTGTTCAACCCCAACTTTGATACACTCAATAAAGTTGCAGTATGGCAAAACCAGCTGTCAAAAAGAAGGTAAGAGGCTTTTACCCCTGCATCAATGGCTTCTTTTAGCATCTTCAACATGACTTCAGGAGATTTTTTAGTAGCATCCATCCGGCGTTTATGTCCTGCGGTCCTTTTATCAATGCTTTCATTCATTTGGCTTAAACGCTTTTTTGGATCACTTGAGCATAGCAACTGAAAGGCTATGGGTATAAAGGTATTTCCGTCCGACCAGCCGAGGGTAAGCATCTTGAATCCTTTTTTAAATTTGTTTTTACCTTTTTCTGCATGGTCATGGATCCATGAAAGCATTTCCACGGACTTGCTTCTCATTCTTCCAAAGAAGGAATCATCCACGATGAATACATTTACTCTCTTTTCGTCGGTAAGATTTTCAATATCATTTTTTATAACAAAGGATGAGAATAGCAATAAAAATCTCTTCCAGTTGATATATATTGAGTTCAGGAATCTATAGACTACATCCTTCCCAAATTCTTTTGTTTCAGCTTGTCTTTCGAGTGTCATGAATAGATTCTTGCCAGTAAATATCATGAGAAAAATAAACTTGAATACTGAAAAACATGGAACACCCTTTTGTTTACTGGCATTGGACTGTTTTAAAAATGAGCCAACCTTTGTCCTTGTTAAAAACGTATCAACTGTAAATTTAAACCTGTTTTCATTGCTTGAACTTTGTGATATAATAGACATAGTTAAGGATCTCCTTTTTGTGAAATATGTGGTTCGGTTACCATTATTATATCACAAAAAGTGAGATTCTTAAAGTCTTTTTTGCCTTAAAACTATTGATTTTTCAATGTTCACAGCACATTTTTTATGTGCGAAAGTTGAGTATGTAATTAAACAACTTAAACATACATTGAGCCGGAGAAGTCAAAAAGGCTATATGTCATGGGAGAAGTTTAATAGAATACTGGAATACAACCCAGTAGCAAAACCAAGAATTACAAGACCATTATGGTCATGGTAGTTGCCTAAGATTATTACGGGGAGCCGTATGCCTTAATAGGGCACGTACGGTTCTACGGGGGATTCATTATCTTACAACTACCGGAGAGGAGTAAGGTAATGAGTCTACCTTCAAATATTCATCGTATTCAATGGATCGACGAACAGATTCGTGCAAAACGATTCCCTAATTGTCGCTCCATTGCCGAATATTTTGAAATATCAAACCGACAGGCTTCGAGAGATATTGAGTATATGCGCTATTCTGCCGGTGCTCCTAATGAGTATTCTATAAGCAAAAACGGGTACTATTATACCGATTCAGCTTTCTGTCTTCCGCATATGTTTATTCTTCTTTTTGCATCCTGTTTCCTAATTGGTTGAAAGAAAAGCTAAATACACGCATTCTCAATATTATAAAAAAGAATATGTAAAAAGTTTTTTGTCTGATTGGTAAGTGTTCTTCTCTCAAGGTCTTGTGCTTTTGCAAATAATTCCGCAAAAGAATTACAGTGCCTCCTTTAACTTAAATTATCCATACAAAATTATTATAATCCGAAGGAGCTTTGAAATAACCCCACAATTCTACGAAAATGGCTTTAAAAGCATTGCCCACAAAATGACGTCTAACATTATTTCAGTCATAAAAATAAAACCCACATAAGATTGCATATAACCCTTTACTGTGCATTGTTGATTTTTTAGCGATATCATATTAAAATTAAAAGAACAGAGGTGGGAGAATTATGAAATACCGTGTTCGATTACTGAAAAACGTTGGTTTGCAACATGAATACTGATAATTATTTAATTCTTGTAAAGGGAGAGGACAAAACAGCAGAAATTAAATCGTGGAAAAAAACGGACAGACGTATTGTTATTACTTATCAAAACGGTCGACCCTACCAATATGGGTATAACAATGTGAAGTTTTTTAAAAACCCAACGATAATGACTGCTAAAGATTGTGCTGTCCTTAAAAGCGGTGTGCCTGTCAGCGGCATTGGGCGTGTTCTTGATTTTAATCAGTACGTTCGCATTGAATACAAAACCGGTTATAAAGAGACTTTTTCGTCCTCTATCATTCAAATCTTGCATTCCAGCTTAGCAAAGCCAAAATGCAATAATAACTTTAACTATTTGAAAGAGATTGCAAGAGCAGTTAGCTTGAAAACAGAGGACGGAAACAACATATTGGGCAACCAATATGGAAGAATTGATTTTGTTCGTGAGGATAGTGCGTTAAATTCCTACCTTTCCGGTAAACTGCCCGATTCTCATTCACTGCAAAGCACTGCTATTTATCCGTTCGGATTTAATATTAGCCAAAAGACTGCTGTAGAGCAAGCAATGAACCAGTCCTTTAGTGTGATTGAAGGACCTCCTGGAACCGGTAAAACACAAACGATACTGAACATTATCGCCAACGCAGTTATGAATGATGAAAGTGTAGCGGTGGTGTCCAGTAACAATTCTGCTACAGCGAATGTGCTGGAGAAACTGAAAAAGAATCATGTTGATTTTATTGCTGCTTATCTTGGGAGTGTGAAGAACAAAGATGCGTTTATCGAATCCCAAACAGGCATACTTCCTGATATGGCAGAATGGCATCTATCTAATGAACAGCATACACAAATCAAATGGAGGAGCGGAAACCTGAGAACAGAACTGGATTCCATGTTACAGGTTAAAAATGAGCTATCTGCAATAAAACAAAAGCTGGATTCCATTATTCTCGAATCAAAGCATTTTCATCAGTATTTATTAGAATCACATAAAAATATGGAGATTAAGTCCATTAATCGCCTGAAAGCCAAAGCTGCCTTATCCTTATGGGCGGAGTGTGAAAAGGACATTGAGAGGCAAAAGACTTCGCTTTTTAAGAAAATTATAAATCTTTTTCGGTATGGTATCATTGATTTTTCTCTTTATAAATTACCAATTGAAGAATGTATTATGCTTTGCCAAAAACAATACTACATAGCAGCAATTCGAGAAACTGAAAAACAAAAAGATATTTTAGAAACAAAACTCAAAGTATATTCGTTCGATGAGAAAATGAAAGAATATTCGTCTCTTTCCACGCAGCTTTTTAAACACAAGCTCTCACAAAAATACAATAGCTCTGCTCGTCGAATATTTAAGAGCGATGATTTGTGGAAGCGCTCGGATGAGTTTATTCTTGAGTACCCGGTTGTATTAAGTACTACCTACTCACTGCGAAGCAGTTTGTCCTACCAACATGTATATGATTATGTGATTGTAGATGAAGCCTCTCAAGTGAATATTGCTACCGGAGCTTTAGCCTTATCCTGCGCAAAAAAGGCGGTCATAGTAGGCGACTTGAAGCAACTCCCTAATGTAGTGGATAGATTTGATCGTGAATCCACGGAAAAGATATTTAACCGGTACTTATTGCCGGAGTCATATTGCTATGCATCACATAGCTTATTATCTTCGGTGACAGGGTTGTTTCCCAATGTATCACGTACGTTGCTTAGGGAACATTACCGATGCCATCCAAAAATTATCGAGTTCTGCAACAAAAAGTTTTACCATAACCAGCTCATTGTTCTAACTGAACCGAAATCTGACCGGAAACCATTAATGGTATATCAAACAGTAAAAGGAAACCATGCGAGAGGACATTTGAATCAACGAGAGATTGATGTGATTACAAACGAAGTCATTCAGGAGCAAAAAATTATAACTGAGGATGAATCGTTAGGTATTGTGACGCCCTATGACGCGCAGCGAAATGCTCTGCAAGATTTGTTTAAGGCAACAAAAGTAAAAGCCGACTCAGTGGATAAATTTCAGGGGCAAGAACGCCCGATCATCATTATTTCGACTGTTGATAATCAGTTGTCTGCTTTTGCAGATGACCCCAACCGGCTAAATGTCGCGATATCCCGAGCGCAACATCAGCTGATACTTGTTACCAATGGTAACAAATCACCTCAGCCAACAAATACGCAAGATCTAATAAACTATATCCGATATAACAACCTTGAAGTTATACAGAGTAAAACCTACTCTGTTTTTGATAATTTATTTTCTGTTTATACAGAAAAACGAAAGACTATTTTGAAAAAGAGCAAGCGTGTATCTAAATTTGACAGCGAAAATCTTATGTATAAGATGATAGTGGATGTTTTATCTTCTGATGAGCTCGGTAAGTACGGAGTTGCTTGTCACGTTCCACTGAAAATGTTGATTCGAGATGTAAGTTTACTCGATGATGAGGAAATAAAGTACGCAATGAATGTCTTGACACATGTTGACTTTCTGATTTTTGATACACTGGGGAAAAGCCCTGTTTTAGCAGTCGAGGTGGATGGCGTGTCATTTCATCAAGAGGGCTCACGGCAATCGGAACGTGACATGATGAAGAATGAGATATTTGGTAAGTACGAAATACCATATATACGTTTTCGGACAGATGGCAGCAACGAGAGAGAACGGCTGATAACAGCGTTAAGAACAGCCAATCAATGAGGAAAAACGGTGTTTTATGCCAAAAGATACAAACATTAAGCTGTTATCTGCTTCCTGCAAAACAGCGACTGCTGAGCTCAAATCCATGCAAAGCGCGTCGTCTGTTTTCAGACTTTGCATGGATTTTGCCAAGTGTAATACCGAAATTGTTCGCCATTTTTTTCACCGCCTTTCGTAAATGTTTAATCTGTTTGATGTCGCCTATGCATGCATAAAATTCTCTGCAACAGTTATGCTGCTCATAAATCATTGTCCTCTTTAAAATAAAAACAACTCCACTCCCGAAAAACAATTACTTGTCATCGAGAATGGAGTTTATCTATGCCACAGCGTTAAAAGGCAAGTGAATGCCCTTTGACAAAAATATAGCTCAGCAATGATTAACCGGAACATCTGGTAAGCCAACACAAGTTGACCTGTAACCCAAATTTCGATAACAAATTAAAAGCCTATTGAAACAAGCCTTCATAAATGCGACCTAAAAATTTGCGGTTACTATAAAATCATCGTTACACCACCATTCTTAGTTATTTTTTACATCATACCTTTAAAAGCTGAACTTTTCAATGAAATAGAGAAAAATAATTCTGTAGAGTTAGCAAGTAGCTTGTAGCAATTAAATCTTTTAGGTAAAAATCTGCATTTTGAGTAAAAATGTTATATATTATTTGTGACGATATAAGGTGGGTTCAATAAATTTAGAAAGTAAATCCATGTAGCTCAAAGATGAAAGCTACATACAGATTTAAGAATTTCTTTGTATAAAGCGCTTGTTTGTTGGTTATAAATAGTATATGCTATTTATAACGAAATGAGGCGAGCTTATGAAACGTCCAGATAATTTGGAACAAGTAAAAAATCGAATACAGAACACAGAAGATGGTTCGGTATTTATCCCTTCCGACTTTTTTGATATAGCGGAAGCTGTTAAAATAAACGTGTGCCTCGATCGGCTTGAAGAAACAGGCGAACTGCAGCGTGTGATGCGTGGCATTTATGTTAAACCTCGATATAGTACGTTGTTGAACAAGAACATTCCGCCTCGCTCCGATGATATCGCAAAGGCGATAGCCCGAAATTACGGTTGGACTATTATCCCGTGCGGTGACACGGCGTTGAACATGCTGGGTCTGTCCACGCAGATACCTGCTACCTGGATTTATATCAGCGACGGACCGTATAAGATCTATGAAGTTGACGGAATAACGTTGAAATTCAAACATACAGACAATAAAAATGAGATTACTAATATATCATATAAAACTGCGCTTGTCGTTCAGGCATTGAAAGCGTTGGGCAAGAGCAATGTGACGGATAAGGAAATCCGTAGCATTGCAAAATTGCTAACTGAGAATGAAAAAGCTCAGATGCTTGCGGAGGCAAAGCGAGTCACAGCTTGGGTTTATGACCTAATACGAAAAATATGCAAGGAGGATGTTTAGCGCTTACGGAATGAAAAGTAGTGACATACCTGAAGAATCACCCGCAAGTTAAAAGGGTTAATCACCCATCCCTGGCATGGCTCCGCACTCTCGACACACCACAGTGATAAGAGAGGACATAGAAAAGGTTTCTCAGCTTGAAATTTTTGCATCCTCCGACACGGCAGGTGTCTACATCGTTGAGGCACGCAGTGGACGGCAGGTTTTTGTGATGGGACCATAACTGAAGCACCAATTTGCATGATAAGAGATCGTAGGGTTTGAAGGCATTACTCAGAAAATTTTGTCGCAAAATAGTGCTGGACATTCATTTCAGGGTTTGATATGATAGTATTGGAAAGGTGGGTGACGCATCTTGGATGATACTATCAGGGTATTCTCAGGCAGGGCAATCAGCCCTGAAGATATTGAAACAATCAAATGGGTGTGCAAAAGATTTCCTCAGCTATCCAGAACTGAACTTGCAGCAACCCTGTGTGAGATATTGGAGTGGACAACACCAGCTGGGCGAAGTAAGACACCGCAATGTATTGAAATGCTGGTACAGTTAGAGTCGGAAGGAGTAATACAATTACCAAAGCTACAGGTACAAAACCGACACAATAAGAAAAAGAGCTCAGAATTGAAAATAAGTAAACCCAATGAAGATATAGCCGGTAATGTGAAAGAGTATGGAACAATTACACTTGATATAGCCAGAGTCGGCGAAGACCTTAATCGCTGGCGGGCGTATGTCAACCAATACCATATGCTGGGTGACAAAAGGGTATTTGGCTCACGGTTACATTACTTTATACGAAGTGGAGAACGGGAACTGGGTTGCTTACAATTTTCAGCATCAGCGTGGGCACTGGCAGAACGGGATCGTTGGATTGGATGGAATGTGGAAGACCGAAAAAAACGATTGCATCTAATTGTCAACAATAGTCGGTATCTAATTTTTCCGTGGGTCAAGATAAAAAATCTGGCGAGCAAAGCTCTGTCTTTGGCAATACGGCAGATTCAGTCAGATTGGCTCCATGAATACTGCTATGCACCTGTTTTACTTGAAACATTTGTAGATCTGAAACACTTCAAGGGAACATGCTATAAAGCAGCCAATTGGATCAACCTCGGTGAAACGAAAGGTCGAGGCCGGATGGATAGGCAGAAAGAATATGCCCTGTCCCGGAAAGCCATCTTCATGTATCCACTGCAAAAAGATTTCAAAGAGTGTCTGCGCGGTGAGAAACCCTACAAGGCGGTGAATCCGGATGAGCAGTAAGGAACGACAGAAAAAAAGGCAGGCAGACCGGGAAGCCAAGATGCAGAAGCAGCTGAAAAGCGGTAAGATTACTAGGGTGTATTACCAAGAAAAGAGGAAAAAAGCGTCCTTACCCAACAGATTAAACATAGAAGACAGTCTTGAACAGGAGTTAGCAAAGAAACAGAATCTGGCTGAGGATGCCACCAAAGTCTATCGTAAGCTGCTTCCGGGGCTGCTTGTTAAGTTGAGCCGTATCCGTGATCCCCGGCGGATAAAGAGTGTTAAGCACAAGCATACGGTGTTGCTGCTCTATGGAATCCTGATGTTTGTGCAACAAATTGGATCACGACGGGAAGCCAACCGTTCTCTGGATAGAATTCAGTTTGAGAACATGAAAGCCATGTTTCCGGAACTGGAGACCATGCCTCATGCAGATACCCTGGCAAGATTTTTGGAAGTTATTGAAGTTAGTGAAATACAAGAATGTATGATTGAATTGGTGCATGATTTAATCCGTCGGAAGAAGTTCCGGAGATATCTAGTGAAAAAGAACTATATGATCGCTATCGACGGGACGCAAAAACTTTGCCGTGACTACCAACTGGAGAAGGAATATCTGGAACGTCATGTGGGAACAGAGAAGAAGGCTCAATATTATATATATGTCCTAGAATCGGTATTGGTTTTGGACAATGGGGTTACACTGCCACTGATGAGTGAGTTTTTGAAAAATGAATACGATTGGGATGGAAACAGCAAACAGGATTGTGAGCGAAAAGCCTTTATTCGCTTGGCCAATCGTTTGAAGAAGGCGTTTCCAAAATTAAGAATTACGCTACTAATGGATGGCCTGTATGCCTGTGGTTCCGTACTCAAAACGTGTCGTGACTATGGCTGGGGATACATGATAACACTGAAGGAGGGTTCACTTCCTGATGTATGGCATGAAGCAATCGGACTAATGGGTTTATCACCGGAAGACAGTCAGCATACGAAATGGGGAGACCGTGAACAGTGGTATGCTTGGGCTAATGGCATCGAATATGAGTTTGAGGATAAGAAAAAAAGGCGGTATAGAGTAAAGCTTCATGTAGCCTATTGTCTGGAAAACTGGACAGAAAACCACAACCGCAGTACGGGAACTGTTGAGAACAAAGAAACTCGGTATTGCTGGCTTTCCTCTGAAGCACTAACAGGGAAAAACATTTTTGAGCGATGTACCCGAATGGGTCGGTATCGCTGGAGAATTGAAAACAATATTTTGACAGAAAAGCATCAAGGCTATGATTATGAGCACACATACTCCTACACTTGGAATGCTATGGAAGGGTACCATTATCTGATGAAGATTGGTCGTTTCCTGAATGTCATTGCGGTCAATAGTGAACTATTGATAGAAAGAGTGAGAGACCTCGGAATTCAAGGGTTTATTGCCCGGTTGAGAAATGTATTGTCAAGCGCACTTCTCGATTTGGAGGCTATCAGACAGGCAGCTGAATGTAATTACCAATTGAGAATTGCTTGACCAGACGTATGTATGATAATAAATGTTTGAAGAAGCCGAAGGGCTTGATTAGCATGGGCATAATTGCGGTAAGTCTATGTTAGTTGACTCAAAAAGGCATTTGAAGAATGATCTGTGACAGTCAGTACCTTTTTATGAAGCGGAAATAGTTCTCTTCATTGTCGAAGTAAATTGATTTTATGAAATTTTCTTATTCATGCTTCAGCGATGTGATGGGACACAGTGAATTGACACAAAAAAATATTTGGGATATACTGGTGTAGTTATGATAAACTTTCATGTGAGGATTAACTATGCAAAACCAAATGAGTGGCTCCAAGTCAACGGGAGCGCGGAAAAACCTTGCTATTGATTTGCTTGATAAGCAAGTAAGAAAACAATATTTACATACGGAAAAGCATGGGCTGTTTGATATGTTAAAAGCCATGTACCGTCCGGTTCTAAAAAACAGGAAGATAGTTGCAGCTTCTGTTGTATATGCCATCGCAAATGGGGCTCTTCCACTTCTTTCAGTCTTTATTGTTAGTGTTCTTGTCCGTTTATTAGCTCAACCGGAAGCCACACCTCAAAAATTAATAATAGCAGCAGGAATCTATGCTGTTGCATTTTTTGTATGTACTATTCTTTCAACCCAGCTAAAAAACCGAAACTATTCCTATTTTATGAAATTGCGAATTGGATATATGAACGACGCAATGGAGCAATTCATGATTATGGATTACGGTCTGTTTGAGAATACTTCCTTTTTAGATGATGCAAGTAACTGGCAGCGAAGTCTGCAAAGCAGTGAAGCAGGACTTGAAGGGACTTATCACAAAATTTTTGAATTGGGAGGCACTCTTGTTTCGGTTGTTCTCCTTGGTGCATTATTACTAACAGTTAACCCATTGATTGCAATTGTGGGTATATTGTTCGTAATTATATTTTATTTAGTGCAGAAAAATATTACATTATATAAGCACAGCCGCAGAGAAGAATTACAAAAAATAAGACGAAGAACTTCGAATTATACTGAAAAAGCATCAGATTTCAGATATGGTAAAGACATGCGTTTGTTCCGCATGGAGAGTCGCTTTCAGCAAGCATTTGATCCATTGTTAAAAGCCTATGAAAAACTTTATAAAATCTTTACACTACGGGAGCTTCAGCTATCATTCCTGGAATCAGGCGCTTTGGTTCTCGTTAATATTGTAAGTCTTTTAGCTCTTATTACAAAGGCGAATGCCGGTATGCTTACCACAGCAGAATTTGTCATGCTGCTTACAGCTGTAACCGTATTTACCCAATCAATTCAATTGCTAGCACAGGGTTTTGCATATGTCAAAAGCGAGACTCTATATTTTGGCGACACCATAG
This sequence comes from Clostridiales bacterium, assembly GCA_036768735.1. Lineage (GTDB taxonomy): Bacteria > Bacillota > Clostridia > DSM-8532 > DSM-8532 > JAAYGP01. The sequence continues at coordinate 12,868 of DAIPML010000010.1, forward strand.
ATCTTTTAAAAGCTGACCTTGTTTCCACCGGTGGGGATAATAAAGTTGAAGGCCCTATTATGATTGAATTTAAGGATGTTTCTTTTAGCTATCCCGGTTCAGATGTATTGGTATTAGAGCATTTGAACCTAAAAATACAAGCCGGGGAGAGGTGTGCTTTAGTTGGCGTGAACGGCGCCGGTAAAACAACGTTGGTAAAGCTAATTACAGGACTATATCAACCAACATCAGGACAAATCTTTATTAATGATGTAGATGCAGCTACCATCCCGCAAGAGGATTTATTTTCTCTATTTGGCGTTGTGTTTCAGGAGGTTCAACCATTAGCGCTTACAATAGCCGAAAATGTTGCAGCGATGGATATAGGAATTGATCGGAAACGTGTAATTGAGAGCTTGGAAAAAGCAGGACTGTGGGAAAAGGTGTCCAGCCTTCCAAAAGGTATTGATTCTCCTATGCTTAAAGTTATTCATGATGATGGTATTATACTTTCAGGCGGAGAAAACCAAAAGCTTTCTATCGCACGGGCACTTTACCGGCAAGGAACCCGTATGATGATTATGGATGAACCCACAGCTGCACTTGATGCCCTTGCTGAACAGAAAATCTATCAGGATTTTGACGCTATTTTATCTGAAAAAACCGCGTTGTTTATTTCTCATCGTCTTGCATCGACTCGATTCTGTGATCGCATTATTCTACTCGATGGAGGCCGCATTGCCCAACAGGGTACCCATGATGAGCTTATGAAAGAGGAAGGACTTTACAAAACCATGTTTCTTACGCAAGGGAAGTATTACCAGACGAAGGGTGATATAACTCGTGATGACTAAACATTTTAGTCTGTGTAATCGTTAAAAATACCTTAGTTACAGGGCTTTCAACCCTGTGACCACGAGTTTTTAATGGAGGTGGCAGAATGAGTGAAAAGAATAATATATCTGGTAATCAAGACATATCCATCGGAAAGACATTGAAGATGCTCCTTGGGTTTATATGGAGGCTCGACAAAACATATTATATAGTGCTAACCCTTTTATCGTTAGCTAATGCTGCTAATACGGTTTTAAATATATATATTCCAAAGATTCTGATTGACGGTTTCAAAAATGATTGGGGTTTGAAGACTTTTATCCGCGTCATAGTAATTCTGGTAATAGTAAAATATGTCTTACTACAGGTGGCAGCCTTTGCGAAAAGACAGGATTCCATACGTCAGTCCATGCTTCAGGCAAAATTTCCTATGGAGTTCGCAAAGAAAGTAATGGCCATTGATTATTCAAATTTGGAGGATGCCAAGGCTCTTGATTTAAAAGAACGAGCCTTGTATCCACTGACAAGTTATGGTGCGTTGCTGCAGCTTTTGTCCAGTGTGGTTGAATTCCTCACATCAATGTTTACCATGGTTAGTGTCGCAGCGATTCTTATTTCTTTCAGTCCGCTGTTTACATTTGTTATAGTTGTCCTTACAGTGGTAGCTCTCGTTCTTTACGCTCGTTTTATGAATGTTATGAAAGAGGTTACCGAAAAAATGATTCCTATAAATCGTCGATACAGTTATTATGCCAGAGAGACAACAAGTCCGCCTTTTCAAAAGGAATATAGAATTTATGGTATGCATCGGTTGATGATGAAGAAGGTTAATGAATATACGGAAGAGATGTACACATGGTTGAATAATATATATATCACCATGGGAAATACAGAATCGGCAGAGGCTTTGATAACAGGAATAATTCGTTTTTTTACGTACAGTTATGTAGCTGTACGTGTTCTTTCCGATAGATTTGGAGCTCGCATTACACTAGGTGATTTTTCCGTAATCGTTGGTGCTACTGAAACCTTTGCTAAGTCGTTTCGTGATGTTGTATTGGGTCTTGTAACTATAGGACAGGCGATTAGCTATCTGAAGCCATTTTGCCAATTCATGTCCATTCCGGATACAGGTATAAAAAGCGGAGCAAAGGTATCCGAACCGCTACAGTCACTTGCTTTCGAAAATGTTGCTTTTTCCTACCCGAATTCAGATAGTATTATTCTGGATAACATTTCTTTTCAAATTAACCAAGGAGAAAAAATCTCTATTGTAGGTTTGAATAATGCTGGAAAATCCACAATTGTAAAGCTTATATGCAGGTTATTCGAACCGGATAGCGGTCGAATTCTTTGGAACGGAGTGGATATTAAGGAATACAATTACATAGCTTATATAGATGAGATATCCTGTGTGTTTCAGGACTTTCAGATATTTCCCTTTACCATTCAAGAGAATATTGACACAGAGCATACAGGGGAAAAGGCAGGGGAGACTGATTCTAATAGTATCTGGAGTGTTCTTGAGGAAGTCGGTATAAAAGCAGCTGTAGAAGCTATGCCTGATAAACTGGATACATGTATGGATAAATCGCTCTATGACAATGCCACAGAGCTGTCGGGAGGAGAAAAGCAAAAACTGGCTATTGCACGGTCAATTTATAAGAGAGCGGATCTGGTCATTCTGGATGAGCCGACAGCAGCTCTTGATCCTCTTGCCGAAAGTGAAGTGTATGAAAACTTCAATGAGCTTACTCGAAATAAAACAACAATTTTCATTTCACACCGTATGAGCTCCTCCACTTTTTGTGACAGGATTCTTCTGTTGCAGGATGGAAAAATCGCTGCCTATGACAGCCACGAAAACCTCATGAAAGGAAATAATTTATACCGCCAGCTCTTCGAAGCTCAAGCTAATTCCTTTAAAGAAACACAGTGAGACAGTTCGGTTGTGTTTCAAGCTCTGTACCTCTCATGATGATATATACAAACCAATTCTTGTAAAGACCAAATTCGTATGGACTTATATTCTTCAGGCATTTACTGCATCTTAAGGCTATCTATCATAGCTTTGACATTTTATTCTTATCATTAGAAACACCGTAGCTATTTCCTTACTGTAAATAGTGAAAACATAGATAATATAAATTAAGATTTGATGTTTTTCATTCTCATTAGAGCATGTTACAATTTAACATGCTGGAAGAAAACTTATAATAAAAGTAATTCACTAATTTACGAAGCGGAGGGAATATAATTTGGAGAGTATAACGCAAACTACTGCAGCAAACGTATCATATGCAATTATGAATTGCCATTATGTAAGGTATCCATTTGAATACTTCCTTGATTCGGTGAAAAATTTTGGATTTTCAAATATTGAGCTTTTTGGTGCCCTTCCCCATTTTTATATCGATGATATTGACGATGCTTTAATTGATCGTGTATTAACCGGATGCCGTCAGCGGGGAATAAGCATTATTTCTTATACGCCGGCGCAGGGTGCCTATCCGGTAAGCATTTCGATTGGTGAAGATAATTCAAGGCAACGTAGTATTTTAATGGCTAAAAAATGTATTGATACTGCTGAGAAATTAGGTGTGCCGAAGATGCTGATTTCTCCCGGCTTTGGTTACTGGAATCAACCACATGAGGTACGTTGGCATCTGTGTCGTGAAGCTCTTCTTGAATTATCAAAATATGCACAAATACATAATGTAATATTAATGATTGAACCTTTAACCCCTTTTTCTTCCAATGTAATTAATACAAGCGATCAAGCAGCTAAAATGATTGAAGAGGTTGATTCACCATGCTTAAGAGGTATGCTTGATATTGGTGTAATGAATTATATGGGAGAAAGTATCTCTTCGTATTTTTCTAATCTCGGAAATAGCTTGGAGCATATACATTTTACTGATGGTCCCGGTATGCATGTTGCTCTTGGTGACGGGTCATTTCCAATGCTCGAGTATTATAAACAAATTAATCAAATCGGTTACAAAGGATACCTGTCTTTTGAAATAAACGATAAACGTTATATTGAGAATCCTGATGCAGCAACAAGTAAAAATGCATTGTGGGTCAAGAAAAACATTGATAAATAAAGCTTAAATGGGATATAAGGAAACATATATAATTGATGGATAGTAAAGTAATGTAACTGTTTACTATTTGATGCTAAGAAAGGTGACTTGATATGAGTTATATGTTCGGTGTAGATGTAGGTGGCACATTTACCGATTTATCGGTATTTGACACCAAAATGAAAATGATATTTAACTATAAATTAAGTTCAACGCCAAGAGATCCTTCTAATGCAATAGTTGAAGGAATTACCGAAGTAATGAACTTGCTTAATTTAACTCCGGAGGAAATATCTTATTTGGCTCATGGAACAACTGTTGCAACGAATGCATTAATCGAAAAGAAAGGTTCTCGTGTAGGATTAATTACTACCGAGGGATTTAAGGATTTACTTGAAATTGGCTGGCAAAAAAGACCTAACCTTTATGATTTACTTCGTCCCAAAGCAGAAAGTATTTTACCTCACGGTCATAAATACGAAGTAACGGAAAGAATTCTTTACGACGGTAGTATTAAAAAACCTCTTGATGAAGATTCTGTTCTTAATGTAATAGAGTGTTTAAAAAAACAACATACTGAGTCTGTTGCAATCTGTACATTATTTTCATTTATAAATCCTGTACATGAAAAGCGCATTAAGGAACTCGTTCAAAAACATTTTCCGGAAGCATATGTAACTGCATCCCATGAGTTGGTTAATGAATTTCGTGAATACTCCCGCATGAGCACAACTGTGCTTAATGCATACCTAGGTGCAGTCATGAAAAAGTATGTTCAAAATTTTGAACAGTCAATTAAAAAAATCGGAATTAAAGCAAAACCCTATGTAACTCAGTCTAATGGTAGCATTATTTCAATTTCGGAAACAATAGATTGTCCTATTAAGACTGCCGTTTCAGGTCCTTCAGCTGGAGTTGTCGGTGCGGCTTATTTAGGAAAATTATGTGGTGTTAAAAATATTATTACCTTTGATATGGGTGGTACAAGTGCAGATATTAGCCTTATAAGTGACGGAAAACCGAAGCTTTCTGCTGAACGGCTAATTGAGGGACATCCGGCTCGTATCCCTATGATTGATATCATTACTATTGGTGCAGGCGGCGGTAGCATTGCTCATATTGATGAGGGAGGAGCACTAAAGGTTGGACCTGAAAGTGCTGGAGCTCGCCCCGGACCTGCATGTTATAACTATGGAGGACTTTTACCTACAGTTACTGACGCCAATATTTATCTGGGAAAATTAAATCAAGAAAAAATCTTGGGTGGACGTATGAATGTATGCCTTGATCTTGCGAAAGAATCTATTAAGCAGGAGATTTGCGATAAATCCACACTTAATATGAAAGAAGCAGCTACAGGAATAATATCGGTGGTAAATTCAAATATGATGCGAGCTATACGTGTGGTTTCAGTCGAGCGCGGTTACGATGTACGTGAATTTGTACTAATGGCTTTTGGGGGAGCCGGTCCTCTTCATGCTTGTGAAGTTGCACAAGAAATCGGGATTAGTAAAGTTATCATACCTCCGGCACCTGGTACTCTATGTTCTCTTGGTTTACTAATGGCAGATACAAAATTCGATCTGAGCCGTTCAAATATAATGCTTGCAAAACCTGAAAACTTAACTGCTATTAACGATATATTCAATCAAATGATTAATGATGGAAACGCTCTTCTTGATAAGGAGTGTATTGCCGGGGATAAAAGAAGCTTCACACTTTCGGTTGATGCTCGTTATGAGCGACAAAACTATGAAATCAATATACCATTATCAGATTACAGAATAACAGAGGCATTGCTTCAAAATATACTTGACGATTTTCATTTGGCACATGAGAAAAATTATGGTTATCTTAACAGAGATTTTAATGTACAGTTTGTAAATTATCGTATTTCAGCTATAGGAGAGATAGAGAAGCCTAATCTGGAAGCCGAAGCTATAAATATTGACTTTGTACTTCCGAAACCGATTGAATATCGCAGTGTTCTTTTTAACGGTGAAAAAGATTTCAGAAAAACCCCCGTTTATAACCGGGACACTTTAGTACCTGGATGCAAGGCACAAGGACCAATGGTTATTGAACAAATGGATACAACTACGATTATTCCTCCTCACTGGAAAATAGTTATTGATCCGTATCACAACATACATACTTCATATGATTTAGGAGAAATTACAAAACAAGTAGATTATAAAACAGATTCTGTTACTGTTGAAATTGTCGGTAATCTAATGTTGTCAATTGCAGAAGAAACATGTCTTTCGATTATAAAAAGCGCATACTCAACTAATATAAAGGAGCGCCGAGACGTATCTTCCGCTGTATTAGACCCCGATGGTGAATTAATAGCACAAGCAGATTATCTGCCAATGCATCTAAATGCTTTTTTGACTTTTGTACCTTACATTTATAGCAAATATCCTAGGGAGAGTATCCTTCCAGGTGACATGTTTATCGGAAACGATCCATATAATGGCGGCGGTAACCATTTGCCTGATATAGTTGTAGCGGAGCCAGTGTTTGGAAATAACAATATTATTGGATGGATAATAAATATGGCTCACCATTCTGATATTGGAGGCATGGTACCGGGAAGTACATCCAGTTATGCTTCGAGCATATTTCAAGAAGGAATCCGCATTCCTGTCATACGTATACTGCGTGAGGGTAAGCTTGAAGATGGAGTCATGCAGCTTCTTTTAGGAAATACACGCACACGGACAGAACGTCTTGGTGATCTTACAGCTCAGATTTCTTCGAACCATGTTGGTGCACGAAGAATGAGAGAAGCGTATTCTAAATATGGAGATAATCTGATTACTTGTATGGATGAATTAAAGAATTATGCTGAAAGACGCTTGCGTACAGCGATTTCTGAAACACCGGACGGTATGTATTCATACACCGACTATGTTGATGATGGTGGTGAAAATCATCCTGAACCGCTTGAAATTGCAGTAAATATTAAAATTCAAGGTGATTCTATTGACTTTGATTTTTCACGTACCTGCAAGCAGATTAAGTCTCCGCTTAATATTTCATATAACACTTTATTGGCTGCTTGTTTTTACTCGCTTAAGGTACTATTTGGTTCGGACATTCCTGCAAACTACGGTATATTCAGGGTGTTCAGCGTAAAATGTTCAAAAGGTTCCTTGGTTAATCCAACTGAACCTGCGCCGCTTGGACTTACTGTAAACTCAGCGCAGCGGCTTCCAGATGTAATTTTTGGTGCTTTGGCGGATGTAGCGAAAGAGCGTGTACTGGCTGGTTGTAACAGTACGTGTCAGACTACAGTGTTTTCGTGCGATGACCCTGTCGCCCCCGGAAATTCTATTATATGTCATGAGGCTATTGCTGGCGGTTCGGGAGCAAGTATGCATGCAGATGGATTGAGTGCAGTGCAGGTACATATGACAAATACTTCGAACATGCCTATAGAAGCGCTTGAAACTGAATTCCCAATTGTTTCAATTAAGAAATACGGGCTTCGCTGCGATTCAGGAGGTGCTGGAGAATTCCGTGGAGGTTTGGGTATTCACCGTGAATTTGAAATAATGCGTGAGGGTATATCATGCAAAGCAACCGGAGATCGGCAGAAATATGCTCCTTATGGGCTTGCTGGTGGTATGGATGGTGAAACAGGAGCGTTTTATCATAGAAGTAACGGTATTGATACTGAAATGCCTTCAAAGAGTACCGGCAATATAATGAAAAAAGGGGATATTCTGATTGCTATGACCCCTGGTGCAGGTGGTTATGGAAACCCCTTAGAACGACCTGCAATGAAAGTTTTTAATGATGTTTTGGATGATTATGTTTCAATAGAAAAAGCATTTGAATATTATGGGGTTGTCATTATTAGAAATTTTGACGGAACACTGGACTTAGACATAAAAGCAACGGAAAAATGTAGGAAAAGCAGAATTTTAAAGCAGATTGAGTAACCGGAATACCAAACGGGTAAAATTTGAACCACCGTAGATTTCTACTCTTTAGAGAGGGTGATGATGCCTTTGTGCTGTAAACTATTAAGGTATTCATTGAGATAGTCATAAAACATGTCATATATTTGTTGCTTGCTTGGTCTGGATAGCCTATGAACCAGAATATAGCATATGCGATCAGGAGGAGGGGATATAAGCTTGTTTATTGTTAGTGGTATTTGATCAGCATAGGACATAGCAACAGACATAGCCATTATTACCCAAGCATCTTGCTTTTGTAAGGCAGGTATAACCAGATTTGCATCGTTTGTAGCAAACTTAGGGATAGAAGCGTGATTCCATGTGCAGTTGCGCCAATGAACATAGTTTGGATGAAAATTAAGAAATATTTCTTTATCTGGGTTTAAATCCAAAGGGTTTACATCCTCGCCCAAAACAGGTTGACCCAGTTTGCCGCCTCCATAGCGGACAAGCACCATGTTTTCGCTAAAAATGACATTGCTAGAAATACTATTATGAAATGAGGGCATTACAGCAAAACCGATATCAAGCTCATAGTTATCAATCGCAGAATACAGAGCGCTAGATGCAACTGATTTTATGCTGATATTTACCTTCGGAGCCATACACTCCTGCAATTTCATATAAACAGGCATAAAAAGATGTTGATTAAGACTTGCGACGGCACCTACTGAAAAGCTGAGTTGGCTACCTTGATCACTTATTCTTTTTGTTTCATTCCATAATACAATCCACTGCTCAGCAATACCGATGAAATCATACCCCTGAGGTGTTATTTCCATGATCCTCTTTCCCTTGCTGCGATAAAAAAGAGTAATACCAAGTTCTTTTTCAAGGGAAATAAGACGGTGACTTAGAGTAGACTGTGACATATACATATTGGTGGCTGATTTAGAAATATTTTTAGTACGTGCAATTGAAAGAAATATTTCAATATCTTCAAGATTCATTTAATGCCTCGTTTCTAGGTTGTAAGAAAAACCGCGTAAAAACCGTGTATTATTAAATTATACACTATGTATACGGTAAAGTAAACAGTCGGGAGCTGAAGAAGATGGAGGGAGAAAAATGAGTGACGCATTAAGTGGTACATATGATTTAGATTTAGAACAATTTTGGAAAGATGATGAGTTAGCTCATCTTAATAACTGTTTTTATGAGAAAGCTCCTCAAGTAGCCTTTGGAATAAATGTGCTTCCTGAGTGCGTGTTCTCAGAATTAGGCTTACCCGGAGAACCATGGGGAGATAATCCTCCTGAACTGATGCGAGAATACTGTTGCCGCTATAATGATAAAGCAGAAAAAATTATAGGCAAACGGATCTTGAGTGAAGAATACCCCAAGTCATATCAGAAATTTCCTAATGTACGACTACATGGTGAGGTCTTTGGAGGTCGGTACACTTATATGAATGGGGTTTATTGGCTGGAAAGTGATATTAAAACCCCAAAGAAACTTGAAATGGTTCTTGATCGCGTTGAGCGCATGGATTTACGCAGCTTTATTCTTCCGGATAATTGGTATTCAGAAAAAAAACGTATATACGAACTAACAGGTGAAACACCGGATCCTTATTGGTTTGGACGACGAGTACGCGGTCCGGTTACTCTTGCAATGTCTATTTATGGAATAGAAAACCTTATTTACTTAATGTATGATGAACCGGAGCTTGCTCATCGATTTTTTAAATCAATTTCAGATGTTCTCATGGGCTATGTAAAAATTATGGAGCAAGAAGCAGGAGATAAAAAGATTACCTCAAAGCACTGGGGTTACCGTTTTAATGATGATAACTGCTGTATGCTTACTGCTGATTTATATGAAGAATATGCTTATCCGGTATTAAAACGAATATTTGATTATACTTGTCCAGACCCAGAATTAGACTGTCGCTATCAACACTCCGACTCTGCCATGGGACATCTATTGCCAATTTTAGGGCGTTTAAATTTTACCGCAGTTAATTTTGGTCCCACTGTACTCGTAGACCAGATAAGAGAATACATGCCCAAAACTCGTATTGATGGTTGTATTAGTCCAATGACCTTGCTTTCCAATGATGAAGAAAGGATTATAGCTGAAGTAAAAAGAGATTGTGATATGATAAAAGCATTGGGTACACGAGGTTTAAATATTGATGCAGCTGGCTCCGTAAATTTTGGAACAAAATTAACCAGCATAAGGGCTGCTATGTATGCTGTTCAAAAATACGGAAGATACTAGTTTTTCATTTTCTACTAGCAAAAATTAAAGAAAAAACGGTATATTGACAATGCATAGAAAAAACTAAGCCAATAAAAAAATTAATAAAAATTAAGGAGGGTTTAAACATGGCGATTGCATACGTGAAAAAAGAGGATCTAGTGTTTAACTTTGAAAATGGCTTTGCACAGACTGAAATGCTGGCAGGAACATATCAAGGAGGTGTTCGCGCCTATCGTTGTAAACTCCTGTCAGGTTGTACGGTTACGCCGCAAATTTATCCCAAAACATTGCAAGTTCTCTGTCTCACCGATGGTAAAGGTGCAATAATAACACCCGAAAGAGCATATGCCATAAATGAGGTTTCTTTCTATGTTGCAGATCCAGCTTCTACGTTTACAATTCACGCAGCAACTGATATGGTGTATACAATGTTCGTCGTAGAACAGACCATCCATGATATTGAAAGATATAATGCTTTTCACCTTGCGGTGCCTTTCTTCAAGCCATTATCAGAATGCACGGAATACTGTCAAGATTGTAAGACTGCCAATACTAAAAGCTGGTCGATTATTCCTACTAAAAGACTTTGCCGTATTTTAATGGGCGTATCTGAAGGCTTTGGTGAAAAAGAGGGCACTGTTGAAGGTTGCGTAGAAAAAGGGCACCCAGCAGTAGCACAATGGAATGTTCCTTACGGCGATACGGACTTAATTCTAACCGTTGATAATGAGAGCATTGAGCAGAAAGCTGGTGATTTCAGTTATGTCCCTGCAGGACTTGATCATTCACTTGTAACTAAACCCGGGAAAAATCTCCATTATATATGGTTTGAGCATTATGTACAAGAAGTAGATTATTTAGTATCCAATCCACGTTGATTGAGTGGTGCAATAAACCTGCGAAATAGTGTAAAACTTGATATTGTAAATTAAAATACGTCATTATTTTTTTTCAGGATTCTATGTTAGAATCAATAATAGTGTAGTGTACGTTAATAAATAAAACATAAAATCAAAGCACAAAGTTTTGTAAGGAAAGAGGGGGTTATTATGAAAAAAACTATCAAATCAACAAGAAATTCTGTTGTTGTGTTATTACTGGTATTTCTTATGGTGTTTGCAGGATGCACTGGTCCTCAATCTCCTGCTAATATTGATAAAACTGAGAACACAACAAAAACTGTTACAGAAAGAAAAGTCAAAGATACGTTAACAATTGCTATTGATGCTGAACCACCTACATTGCTTCCACAGCAAACTATTAAGTATAATACAACTATAATTTGCCATGATATTTTCAGCCATCTGGTAGTACAGGATGCAGACGGAAATATTCATCCTGATCTTGCTGAAAGCTGGGAGCGTCCAAACGATTTAACTTGGCGTTTTCATTTGAAAGACAATGTGTATTTTCATAATGGTGAAAAGTTCACTGCAGAGGATGTGCGTTATACATTTGAGCTTGCTTCAAAAGAACCTGCCTGTTTAAGCCATTATGCTCCGCTTGATATTGAAAACACAAAAGTAGTAGATGAGCTAACTATTGATGTTGCGCTTAAATATCCATTTGCAAGTTTTCTTGAATTGCTTGCAACACAACGTGGTACTATTATTTGCAAAAGTGCAATTGAATCAATGGGTCGGGATGCATATGCACGTGCACCTATTGGTACCGGACCATATAAATTTGTCAGTTGGGTATCCGGTTCTGAGCTTAGATTGGAAAGATTCGATGACTATTTTGGAGAAAAAGCAAAAACAAAGAATTTAGTCTACAAGATTATTTCAGAAAGTGCAGGACGTGTAATTGAAGTTGAAACAGGAGCAGCGGATATTGCTTATTCGATATTACCATCCGATGTTGACACTGTCCTTGATGCTGACGACTTAAAACTTATATCTACACCTGGATACAGTTATTATACAATAACTTTCAATATGCAGGATGAGGTTGTCGGAGGGGACAAAAACCTAAAGCTTAGAGAAGCACTTGCCTATGCAATTGACAAAGAAACATTGACAGAAGCACTTTATGGTGACACAGCTTCTCCGATGTATGGTGTTCTGCCTATTAAGAATGTTTATTCCAAAGAGTACTCGGATAAAAGGTATGATGTTGAAAAGGCTAAGCAACTGCTTGCTGAGGCTGGTTATCCAAATGGTCTTACGGTCGAATATCTTTGCCAGCCAGTACAAGAAATGATATCAATATCTGAAGCTGTACAAAATATGTGGAAACAAATAGGAGTCACAGCGGTCATCACTACTTCTGAAACAGCTCCATATTTGGCACAGGGTGGTAAACTGCAAACTGGTGTTCGTACCGGTAATATGGCATCAGCAGATAATACTTTAGTAATTTACGATTCTGTCTTTAAAGACAAAATCAATTCAAATGATGATTATCTTGACAAAATGATGTACGAAGCTAAACAAACATACGATGAAAAGTCAAGAGAAGCAAAGTATCATGAAATTTCAGATTACATATGGAATAATACAATAAGCTTTCCTTTGTTTGTTAAAGACACACTCGTTGTTTTGAGCGAAAATGTCGATGGTTTTGTACCACATCCATTAATTGAATCTGGAGTTAAGAGTGTTGTTGTTTACGAAGACTGATTTTAAATAAAGGCTCCCTCCCACCTTTTGAGTGGTGGGAGCTTTTTACCAAGCAATTGTATATGGGGGTAGGCATGTTAAAATTTATATTCAAACGATTGCTTATGATGATACCGGTATTAGTGGGTGTTACATTCATTATCTTTACAATGCTTTACTTTACACCTGCTGATGCTGCTGATATGATCCTTGGAGATTCTGCTTCTATTGAACAAAGAGAGCTTCTGCGTGAGCAATTGCATTTAAATGATTCATTTTTTGTTCAATACGGAAGATATATGAAAAACCTTATTACCAAAGGAGATTTAGGTACTTCCTACACTACAAGACTTTCAGTAACAAAAGAATTGCTTACTTATTTTCCAAATACTATAAAGCTAGCTGTTTTATCTTCTTTGCTGGCAGCCGTTTTTGGAATTACATTTGGTATTATATCCGCGACAAAGCAATATTCAATTTTTGATAAAATCTCAACAAGCTTGGCACTAATAGGCGTATCAATGCCAAACTTTTGGTTGGGAATGATGCTTATTATAGTTTTTGCTGTTAATTTGAAATGGGTTCCACCATCTGGCATTAGCACTCCTTCCGGCTGGATACTACCAACTATCACACTTTCTTGTGTAGGCTTAGCTCAGTTAACCAGAATGACTCGTTCAAGCATGCTTGAGGTTATACGTCAGGATTATATAAGAACCGCACGTGCCAAGGGATTGGGGAATTCTTCCATTATTATCAAACATGCTCTTAAGAACGCTCTAATTCCTGTTACTACTGCTGTAGGTCTTACTATCAGTCGCCTTTTGGGTGGAGCGGTTTTGGCTGAATCGGTATTTTCAGTTCCGGGTCTTGGTAAGCTAATGGTTGATGCTATTAAGCAAAGAAACTACCCTGTAGTTCAGTCAGGTGTTTTACTTATAGCATTATCCATGTCAGTTGTTAACCTATTAGTTGATATATTATATGCTTTTGCAGATCCTAGAATCCGATCCCAATATGTGCGATCACGAAAAAAGAAACCTGCTATGCTAAAGGGGGCGGAAACGAGTGAATAATAAAAACAGTACTGATACTACAGTTGCTTATTCCAATGAAATATTTGGTAGAAAAAAAAGCTTGCTCAAGGAAGTCTGGGAGCGATTTTTAAAAAACAAACCTGCTATAGTATGTCTTTTTATCATTGCACTTTTAATAATATGTGCAGTATTTGCAGAACAAATAGCACCATATGGTCCCGACGACCAGGACTTAACCAGAAAGCTTCAACTTCCAAGCTTAAAGTTTCCATTCGGTACCGATGAGTATGGGCGAGATATTTTAAGCCGTATCATATATGGTGCAAGACCATCATTACTTGTTGCAGCCGTATCGGTTACTTTTTCTTGCATAGCAGGAACATTTATAGGATGTGTTGCAGGATATTATGGAAATATTGTTGACAATTCATTTATGCGCTTGATTGACATCATTCAGGCTATTCCCAGCATGATGCTGGCTATCTCCATTGCTGCTATGTTAGGTTCCGGTCTTGGGAACGTTATGATTGCAGTTGGGATTGGGACAATCCCTAATTATGCAAGGCTTGTCCGTGCTTCTATCCTTTCTTTGAAAGAGCAGGAATTTATAGAAGCTGCTCGTTCAGTTGGAGCAGGGAATATCCATATTATTTTCCGTCACATTCTCCCAAATTGCTTAGCACCTATCATAGTCCAGGCAACTATGAGTATTGGAGCTGCCATTACCGCAGCAGCCGGACTGAGCTTTATCGGTCTTGGTATTATGCCACCAACACCGGAATGGGGATCAATGCTTTCTTCTGGTCGTGCTTTGATGCGTCGTTATTGGCATGTAGTTACTTTTCCGGGGTTAATGATTATGATGACAGTATTTTCTTTTAACATATTAGGTGATGGGCTCCGTGATGCGATGGATCCGAGATTGAAAAAATAGCGAGGTGCCTGAGAATGCAGGATAAAAATAGAATACTACTTGAAATTGAAAACCTAGTTGTACACTACATTACCGGAAAAACAGTGGTAAAGGCTGTAAATGGAATCTCTTTGCAGATTGAAAAAGGTGAAGCCCTTGGATTGGTGGGTGAAACCGGTGCAGGCAAAACTACTACTGCATATAGCATAATGCAAATAATACCGGATCCTCCCGGAAAAATTATTGATGGTAAAATCCTTTTTGAGGGAGAAGATTTGAATAAGCTCCCTGAACGTGAAATGAAAAAAGTCCGCGGAAATAAAATTTCAATGATTTTTCAGGATCCTATGACTGCATTAAATCCTGTTATGGAAGTAGGTACGCAAATTGCTGAAGGTATACGCCTTCATGAACATGTTTCCAAGTCGGAGGCTAATATTAAGGCTATGCAGATTATGGAGAAGGTAGGCATATCTGCAGAGCGTTTTTCTGATTATCCACATCAATTTTCGGGTGGAATGAAACAACGAATTGTTATTGCAATAGCTTTAGCATGTCATCCTGCACTGCTCATTGCCGATGAGCCTACAACAGCGCTTGATGTAACAATTCAGGCGCAGGTGCTTAGCTTGATAGAAAAATTGCAAAAGGAAATGGATACATCAATGCTTCTTATAACACATGATCTTGGTGTTGTGACAGAAATATGCCAGAAAGCTGCAATAATGTATGCCGGAGAGATTGTAGAATACGGAACTCTTGAGCATATTTACAACAACACCCGCCATCCTTATACCATCGGTCTGTTTGGATCTTTGCCTAATTTCACCGATAATGTACGGAGGTTAAAGCCGATTAAAGGAATGATGTCTGATCCAAGCAATTTACCGGACGGTTGCTTCTTTGCACCAAGATGCCCACATGCAACAGAAGTTTGTCGCAATGGGCAAATCCCTGTTATTGAGCTTGAACCAGGTCATCTTGTTAAGTGCTTGAAATGTGGATATTGATGGAGGGATTATGAGTATATTAGTTGAAGTCAAAAACTTAAAAAAGTATTTTAGAACAGCAAAAGGTTACCTTCATGCCGTAGATGATGTTTCATTTAAAGTTGAGAAAGGTAAGACACTAGGAATTGTTGGTGAATCTGGTTGCGGAAAATCCACTTTAGGTAGAACTGTTGTACATCTGCTTGAACGCACAGATGGCAAGATTTTTTTTGAAGGAAACGACATAAGTGACTTAAATTCAAAGCAAACCAAAGCTATCCGCCAGGATATGCAGATGATATTTCAGGATCCCTTTTCTTCACTTGATCCAAGAATGTCTGTTAGCGAAATAATTGCAGAACCATTGAAAATATACCGTAAATGTAAAAACAAATCAGAACTTGCTCATGAAGTTAGTCATCTAATGGAAACCGTTGGACTTGCACAAAGATTAGCAAACTCTTACCCGCACGAGCTTGACGGTGGTCGCAGGCAGCGTATTGGTGTAGCACGTGCATTAACGCTTAAGCCTAAGCTAATCATATGTGATGAACCGGTTTCTGCTTTAGATGTATCAATACAAGCACAGATATTGAATCTTATGCAGGATCTACAGGAAGAGCGTAACCTTACCTATCTTTTTATCACCCATAATCTTGCGGTTGTAAAGCATGTTTCCGATAACATACTCGTTATGTATATGGGAAACATGGTTGAATTATCTAGTTCTGAGGAGATGTTTTTAAATCGCTTGCACCCTTATACTAAGGCATTATTAGATGCAGTGCCGATTCCTATAGTTGGGGAGAAAAAGAATCGTAAGCTTCTAAAAGGTGAAATCACATCTCCAATAAACCCTAAACCCGGTTGTAGGTTCGCTGTGCGTTGTGATTATGCTAAAGACAAGTGCCACTCTGTGACACCGCCTTTTGAAGAAGTAAGACCTAACCATTTTGTAGCTTGCCATTACTGTAGGGAGATTAATAATTTATCATAGATAAATCAAAAGACTCCACCTATAAACTACCTTATTCACGATCCTTATTGCGTTCCAGTTCAAGGAGATAGGGGTGTAGTTGGCACACCAAAAGTGTTAAGCTATGATACATTTTAAAAAATATCTGGTGGGGATACCGATTTCCGAAATCAGAATAGTCTTTTAATTCTAAAGGATAGATCTAAAGTTCCTCATTAATAAAGCCGCTGAACTTAATAGTTTGGCAGCTTTAATAAAACGCTTGAGTTTTGGTACACAATACGCGTAAAAACTAATTGAATAATAAGTAAAAGAGACAAGTTATTTTTTCTCTTTCCATTTAGAAAGTGCTTCGGCAAGTGCCGAATTTATGTTTTCATCCGTGTTCTGCTTCCTTAAAAACGTGTTTACATCCTTTTTATTGACTTTATCCTCTTTCCTGTTTTGGAAGTTTTCCAGTCGTTCACGATAACCGCAGGAACAATAAAAGGTTTTTTTATCACCCTCACCACGCAGCTCCATTTTTTTGTGGCATTCAGGGCATCTGGCATTGGTGGTTTGTGAAACCATTTTACGGAATCCGCATTCGCGATCCGGGCAGACAAGCATTTTGCCACGCTTTCCGTTTACCTCTAAAAGATATTTACCACATTGACATTTTTCCCTGGTAATATTGTCGTGCTTAAATGTTTCATTACTTGAAACTACATTAGAAACAAGCTTTCCGGCGTATTCACGCATATTGCTTATAAATGATTTAGGGTTTACTTTTCCTGTACTTATAAATGATAGCTGTTGTTCCCATTTGCCTGTCATTTCGGGAGATTTCAAATCATCCGGCACAAGATCAATCAGTTGAATCCCTTTTGAAGTTGGATAAATTTCTTTACCACCACGCTCAATATAAAAAGTATTAAACAGTTTTTCAATTATATCAGCGCGAGTTGCGGGGGTTCCAAGACCACTGGAGCTTTCTAAGGCATCTCTAAACACTTTGTTATCAACAAATTTCCCCGGATGCTCCATTGCCGACAGCAGTGTAGCTTCCGTATATCTTGCGGGAGGTTTCGTTTTTCCGTTGACTATTCTTACATTCTCCATTTTGCCGGTAATTCCTTTTTTGATATCCGGCAGAGATTGCTCTTTGTCTTCTTCATTGTCCTCTTCATCAGTATCTATGTTCCCTGAATAAATTTCTTTCCAGCCCATTGCCTTAACAATTTTACCCCTTGCCGTAAATATTTCATCTGCAGCTTTGATTTTCACCGTTGTTTGCTCGTATTCGAAAGAAGGGCTTAAAATAGCTAAAAATCTTTTAACTATCAGATCATAAATATGACGTTCTTCCTGGTTTAAAGATGACAAATTGACATACTGTTCTGTCGGAATAATAGCATGATGGTCTGTAACTTTGCTGTTGTCAACAAAACGTTTAGATGAACTAAAACCATTCTTAAGTACAGTCTGTGCTGTTTTTGCATAAGGACCTGTTGAAACACTCTTAAGGCGTTCCTTAAGAGTAGGAAAAATATCTGTTGTAATATATCTTGAATCTGTCCTCGGATAGGTAACCAACTTGTGCGATTCGTAGAGTCTTTGCATTATATTAAGAGTTTGTTTTGCGGAGTATCCGTATCTGCGGTTAGCATCTCTCTGCAGCTCAGTTAAGTCGTATAAAAGAGGAGGCAGCTCCCGTTTCGATTCCTTAATAACCTCAGTGACTTCACCTGTCTGTCCTGCTATTTTTGATATAATGTCGTCAGCTTTCTTCCTGTCAAAAATTCGAATTTGGTTTGAGACTTTGTCTTTCCACTGTATCATAAAACCGTTAAAATTACTTTGAATTGTCCAGAAATCTTTGGGGATAAATCTTTTTATCTCATTTTCACGTTCGACAATCATTGCCAGGGTTGGTGTTTGAACTCTTCCTGCCGAGAGCTGAGCGTTATATTTGCATGTTAAGGCCCGTGTAACATTGAGGCCTATGAGCCAATCTGCTTCTGCACGGCATTGGGCTGAAAGGTAAAGGTTGTCGTAATTGTTGCCGGGTTTTAAATTCCTGAACCCTTCAAGTATCGATTTGTCGGTTTGGGAGGAAATCCACAGGCGCTTTATTGGTTTTTTAAAGCCTGACTTTATAATAATCCACCGTGCAACAAGCTCGCCTTCGCGTCCTGCATCTGTTGCAATAACAAGTTCATCCACATCGTTTCTCTGAAGCAGACTTTTTACTATTCCAAATTGCTTTGAGGTCTGCTTAATAACAACCAGCTTCATTTTATCAGGGAGCATCGGCAGATCATCAAGATTCCATTTTTTATATTTGTCATTATAGGCTTCCGGATCAGCAAGGGTTACAAGATGTCCCAAAGCCCAAGTGACTATATATTTCGCTCCTGCAAGGAAGCCATTACCGCCTTGACTGCATTTTAGTACCTTTGCAATGTCCCTTGCAACAGATGGTTTTTCTGCCAATACCAAAGTTTTTCCCATGTTCATTAATCCTTCCGTAATACATAAGTGTTTTGTTTATGTTTAACCATTATTTGATTATATCACATAATACAATATAGACGTATTCTAAGTAGTGGCAAAGTTAGTTTACAAAGCAGCTTGAAGAAGAATGCAGATCAATCATAGCCATGCAGAACGCAAGATTGCGTGGTTTACAAAGCAGATAGCATAAAATAGAATTAACTGGGGATTCATTAGGAAAGTCTTTAATGGCTGAGAACCATGTTGAATTCATGATCCTTTAACAAAATAATGCTGGTTACATGCTGTAAGTATCCGATTTTTTTGAGTAAATATGCTTTTTCAAGTAGCCTTATAGGAGGTCAAATGTTGTGAAAAAGCAGAGAACAACTTACATATTTACTTATCACATATTACCAAGGCTTTTAACGCCATTCAGTAGCGGTGACAGCTCCACTTCATAGAAAACGAACAACTTATGAAGTGGTCTTGTCATGGATACATACAAAAGCTTAATGTCCTGTTCATTCTCACAGTAATTGATACTGTTGGCATTAGCGATGATCACGATGTCAAATTCAAGACCTTTGGAAAGATAGGATGGAACGATAACAATACCGCTTTTATATTCTTCCTCTTTGCCCGTAATTACATGAACACCACGAATATCCTTGTAAATGGCATCATAAACCTGCTGACACTCATCCAGGTTTTTGCAGATTACAGCTGCAGATTTGAACTGCTCACTTATTTGCGTTTTCAGTATATGTATGATGCTTTGGGTTAGCCCCTTGCTATCCTGCTGCTTAATAATATGAACCGGTTCTCCGTGACGAATTACAGGGTGACCTTTTGGAATATTGTCCTGATTAAGATGATCGAGTACCCGATTTGCTGCTTCCATGATCTCAACTGTTGTGCGGTAACTCTTTTCCAGCATTAATATTTCACAGTCCTTCTCTTCGAATACATTTTCCTGAATATCTTCCCAGGAGTGAACGCCTCGGTAAGAGTGAATACCCTGGCACAGATCACCGAGTATGGTAAAGGAACTGTCCCGGATGATTTTTCGGAGAACATATATCTGAAATGCGCTGAAATCCTGAGCCTCATCAATAATAATATGTTTTACCGGTATCTTTTCATCCATGCCATAAATCCGATACTTCAGATAAATCATCGGTGCGAGATCCTCCAGCTCAAAAATCCCCTTACTGAAAAGCTTTTCCGAGTACTCTTTTAAATACGGCAGCAGAGAGTAATATTCTTCTTGTGGTGAAGTATCCTCAACGATGGTTTTGATGCAGTCCTTATAATATGCCGCCGGATTGGGCTTATCAATCAACCGGACATAATCCTTCACAGCCTTCTTGGCCTTATTGTTTAATTGTTGAATTGCTTCCTCCTGCCTCTGAAAAAGTCTTTGAATTAATGATTGTTTCTTTCCCATGTCTTTACTGCTATTCTTTATTTTCTGAAGAAAATCGTATCCCTTCTGCTGAATATCTTCTTTCAGCAGCTGCTTCTTTTTCATCAGCCCTGTGGTAAGATGCTTTTTTATCTCATCAATCCTCTGAGCGAAAGGCCACCTTTTGTATTCTCCAAGGAACAGGTCATTGATCTCATCATAGGAATAAACAATAGTTTTACCTATGCGGAAATCCTGCTTCGGGATATAGCTTTTTTCAACTTTTTCAATATACCGGTCAATGATTTCCTTGAACACCATAGAAGCCTTCAGTCTGGAAATGGCCTTCATCTGTTCGTCTTCAAGCTTTTCATTGGCGGTTTTTCTGCTCTTTATAAACCGCACCAGCTTCTCGTTCTCATCCTGGATTTTGAACTTTTTTTGAAGCAGATCCATTGCAAAATCCTTGAAAGTGGTTTGTTTAACTCTGTCAACTCCCAGTTCCGGTAGTACCTCAGAGATATAGTTCAGAAACAACCTGTTCGGTGCGATAATCATAAAGCTTTCAGGCTCAAAGGTTTTATCAAAGGTGTATACCAGATAGGCGATACGGTGAAGTGCAATCGTTGTTTTCCCGCTACCTGCCGCACCCTGTACGATAAGTGGTTTCCACATGTTCGCCCTGACTATCCGGTTTTGTTCCTCCTGAATTGTTGACACAATGTCCTTGAGCCTGTTATCGGCATTGGCACCAAGACAGGACTGTAGCAGCTCGTCACTGGTGGTTATATCGATATCGAAGATATTAATTAGCTTTCCATTATCAATAGTAAATTGCCGCTTAAGGCTGAGACTACCTTCAACATTTCCGTCGGGACAGGTGTATTCAGCGTCTCCTAAACGTCCTTCATAGTATAGATTTGATATGGGTGCCCGCCAGTCCACAATCAGGATTTTCTGATCTTCTTCCCTGATCAGTGATACCTTTCCAAGATATAACTGCTCTGCATTGTCAGATGTGTTTTCTTGAAAATCGATCCGGGCAAAATAGGGTTTGTGAACCGCTTTTGTTAGGTTTTTTACTTGAATGGCTTGATAACTTTGAATTTTCGTATTTACCATAAGGTCGGTATAATCCAGACTGCCTTCGGTGTTAACATGCTTAAATCCATAATCAACCTTTTGGTCTATGTCTTCCTTTTCCTCAATGGTCTTGTGTAGAGCCTTCTCCACATATTTCTTAATGTATTGAAGATTTCGCTTTTCTTCCGGATAATCCGGATGCTCCATAACGGACATAACCAATGTACCTCCTCAAAGCAAAGCTTTTGTCTGATATTTGCCAAATATACTTTCTGAGAAATGTTTGTGAAAAGTTTCTGTCGTTACAATGTGGTTGCTTTTGAAAATGCATTCAATAACCCGGAATTCCATTTTAACGGATTCTACGAAAAAAGCAAACATTTTTTATTTGAATTTTCTAAAATGTTTGCAAATTATAACGTGGCGACTGCCTTTACCTGCGACCAGCCCTCGTTGAAATGGCTGGTCGCAAACTTCGTTTGCTGCTCGCCCATGCAACCTAGGCTGGTCGCAAACTTCGTTTGCTGCTCGCCCATGCAACCTGGGTGTGTTGAAAATATAGCTTGCTTCACAGGAACATAAATTAGAGTACGTCATTTTAATTGTGTGTTGCGATGTTATTTTGCTTTGTAAAAAATGGGCTTACGCTATTACTTCCGTTGTTTGAAAAAACATTGTATAATGGAAATAAGGTCATTGTATGAAAATTTCTTCTTGACACGAACATTAGTTCGATATATACTTGTTTTATAATTCATGTTAAAATAAGTATGAGAGAAGGATTTTGATGGAGCATTTATGGCTAAGAGAAGCAGAGACTGGGTATGATGCACCGAATAATAAGCATGATAAAGGATATAAGTACCTGTTGTCGGTTAAAAAGGTATTCATTGAGCTGTTAAGAAGTTTTGTAAAACAGGATTGGGTAGACAGTATTGATGAAAACAATGTGGTAAAGGTTGATAAATCATTTATACTGCCGGATTTCAAGAATAAAGAAGCAGACTTGGTTTACTGGGTGAAGATGAATAACAAGGACGTAATATTCTATGTCCTTATGGAAATGCAGTCAAAGGTTGATTTTCAAATGCCTTATCGGTTGCTGCTTTACATGGTGGAAGTGTGGAGGGGTATCTTAAAGGATTCGGATAAAGGATGGGAAAAAAGAAAAGACTACAGACTACCGGTAGTTGTGCCTATAGTACTGTACAATGGAAAAAACAACTGGACTGCATGCAGAAGCTA
>DAIPML010000215.1:0-6112 GCA_036768735.1 Clostridiales bacterium
CTTACCTTTGTATTTTCTGAAAACCCTGCTGAAATAGTTGGCATCGTTAAATCCACAGGAAAAAGCAATCTCCGTAATATTCCTGTCTGTTTTTTCAAGCATGTATTCCGCTTTGTTTATTCTGATAAAGTTAATATAGTCGATTAATGATTTACCGGTTGTTTTTTTAAACAACCGGAGGAAGTAATACTTGCTAAGGTTTGCCATTTCGCTCAATTTCTCTACTGTTATGCTTTCATTATAGTTCTTTTCAATATATTGCAGTACAATATTTATAATATTTAAGTTTTTTACCCTTGCGTTATATTCCTTTGGAGAAAGTGTAAGGTATGTATGGTTCCTAAGAAGAAGCACCATTAGCCTGAATAAATACGACTTAACCGACAGTTCAAAACCAATTTGCTTTAGATTAAACTCTTCAATAATGTTATTAAGGCATTCGCTTATGCTTTCATCATTTTCCACTCTGTTTTTAAAAATAATAAGATTTTGGTATATGGGATCTATGTATTTTGTCTCACATATATCAGTGTGCAACGCCTTGAAAAGAAGATTATCAACAATAATGCAATAATATTCCAAACTCTGTGAAATGCTTTCTATATAATGCATTTCATTACTGTTTATAACAACCAGAACCCCAGGATTTACCGGAATCTTTTTTGTGTTGCAGACAACAAAGCCCCGGCCTTTTTGAAAATACAGATACTCCATTTTTTCATGCCAATGTTTTTGAAAAATAGCCTCTTTTTTTAAGCGGTCATAATGAAAAATAATAGGAAAGTCAAGCGCAAGCTTATCAATTTTTTCATGTAACTTATCAATACTCATAAATTCACCTTAAAGAGCAATATTATGCTATAAAACAGCACAATAAACCATGCGGACAGCTTTTCTATAATCTATTATTAATTATAGCATGATTATATACTAAAATCTGCTTTATGCTTATAAATATTTTGATTATATAATTTTTAAGTCAGTACCAGTGAAATATTTTTTACATTATACCAATTGCATGCAACCTCAGCTTATTTCAAGTACCTTACAAAATTCATCCTTACTGTTGCATGTGTTTAATAAATTATTTAATTATAGGAGGTAATAACATGGCATTTAAAATTGGTGTTATAACAGATTCATTCAGAGTCGGCATCAAAGAAGCTGTAAAAAAAGCAAGCCTTATTGGTGCCGATGGCATACAGTTTTATGCTACAAATGGAGAAATGGCACCGGAGAATTTGAGTGCATCCCAGCGAAAAGAATTTTTAAAAATGCTGGATGGCTATGGTTTGAAAATTTCAGCCATTTGCGGTGATCTTGGCGGACACGGTTTTATTAATGAGGATGATAACAAATGGAAGATTGAAAAATCAAAACGCATCATGGATCTGGCAAAGGAATTAAACACCAATGTTGTTACTACTCACATTGGTGTTGTCCCTGAGGATAAAAATAATCCGCGATGGGACATAATGAGAAATGCATGCCAAATCCTCGCTGAATACGGAGACAGTGTCGGCGCATATTTTGCAATCGAAACAGGTCCTGAAAGAGCCGAAGTATTAAAACAATTTCTCGACAGCCTTGATTCAAAAGGAGTTAGAGTTAATATGGATCCTGCCAATCTTGTTATGGTTACAGGTGACGACCCTGTTGAGGCCGTACATATTCTTAAGGATTATATTGTACATACTCATGCCAAAGACGGTATTATGCTATGTAAAAAAAGCCCCGAAGTTATTTACGGGCTTCAGGAGGATGACAATAAAGCTTCCCAAGCATTTAAAGAGGTGCCTCTCGGCACCGGAAGCGTTGACTTTCCAAGATATTTAAAGGCATTGGTTTCCATTGGTTTTAACGGTTATTTGACAATTGAAAGAGAGGTTGGCGACGACCCCGGGAAAGATATTAAACTGGCAGTGGATTTCCTGAAGAAAACAATCAGGGAAGCAGGTTTGGAGGGATAGAAATGAAAAAAGCTAAAATTGGTATTATAGGAACCGGTGGAATAAGTGAATGCCATGTGAAAGGCTACCTTGCTGATGAAAGATGCGAAGTTATTGCCGTGTGTGATATTAATGAGAAAAGAGCTGCTAATTTCGCTGAAAAACATGGTATCCCTAAGTATTACAGTAATTATCAAAGCATGTTGGATTCTGAGGATTTAGACGCAGTAAGTGTGTGTACTATTAACAATACCCACGCTCCAATATCCATTGCAGCTTTAAAATCAGGCAAGCATGTACTGTGTGAAAAACCCATGGCTATCAACACAATTGAAGCCATAAAAATGAAAGAAGAAGCTGATAAATCGAAAAAATTACTCATGATTGGATTGGTACGCAGATATGGAAATGATGCGGCAATTCTACAGGATTTTATTAAAAACGGATATTTAGGTGACATATATTACGCAAAAGCAACTTACCTGAGAAGAAACGGGTGCCCCGGCGGATGGTTCAGTGATAAAGAAAAGTCCGGCGGCGGACCGCTTATTGATCTGGGTGTGCATATTATAGATTTGGTAAGGTATCTGCTTGGCAGTCCAAAAGCAGTATCTGTAACAGGTGTAACCTTTGACAAATTAAAAAACAGACCCGGCATAAAGAATCCAAAGGGTTATTTATCTGTTGATGCAGGAAACAAATTCGATGTAGAGGATCTGGCTGTTGCACTAATTAAATTTGATAACGGAGCAGCTCTTACTGTAGAGACCAGCTTCAGCCTAAACATAAAAAACAATTTAGGTGACATTGAGCTTTTCGGCACAAAGTCAGGAGCAAGACTTAATCCTGATCTTGAGCTCTTTTCTGAAATGAACGGTTACTTGGTGGATATAGCTCCTGCCATGGATACAAAACTAAGTTTTGACGGATTATTTGAAAATGAAATAAAGCATTTTATAGACTGTATCGTTGACGGGGTTGAATGTGTAAGCCCTGCAGAAGATGGAATAGAAGCTATGAAGATCATTGACGCAATTTATAAATCTTCCGAGACAGGAAGAGAAGTAATGATAAACGAGGAGGAAAGGAAATGAAAACAGGTGTCAGTAGTTACAGTTTCAGCAGACTTATAAGCAATGGTTCCATGTCAGAATTTGACGCTATTAAAAAAGCTTCCGAAATGGGATTCGATGTTATTGAATTCTCCGGTTTGCGCGTTCCTCAGGGTCAATGCATATTAGATTATGCGAAAAGAATAAAGGAAGCATGCGCATCGGTAGGAATTGAAATGGGCAACTACACCATAGGTGCGGATTTCTTAACCGGTTCCGATGGAAATTGGGAAGCCGAGGTTGAGCGTGTTAAAAAAGAAGTCGATGTTGCGGCTGCGTTAGGCTCTCCAGGAATGAGGCACGATGCTACCCGGGGCTTTAAACAGGGTTATACCGGGACATCCACTTTTGAAGCTGCACTTCCCGTACTAATAAAAGCTTGCAGGTTGGTTACCGAATATGCAGAGCAATTTGGCATTCGTACCATGGTCGAAAACCATGGGTTCTTTTGCCAGGACAGCGAGCGCATTGAAAAATTGATAAGCGGCGTAAACCATGCGAATTTTGGAGCACTGGTTGATATGGGTAATTTTTTGTGCGTTGACGAGGATCCGACAAAAGCTGTTGGAAAGTTAATGAGTGTTGCGTTCCATGTTCATGCTAAGGACTTTCATGTTAAATCAGGAATCAGCCCATTCCCCGGTACCGGCTGGTTTGAATCCAGAGGAGGTAATTACCTCCGCGGTGCTATAATCGGTCATGGGGATGTTCCTGTACAACAGATAATAAATATAATTAAAAAAGCCGGATATGATGGTACGGTTTCCATTGAATTTGAGGGTATGGAGGAGCCTTTACAGGGTATCTCTCTGGGTCTTGAAAATTTGAAAAGATTCATTTCGTAAAAATTCTGATATAAAATACCGCTGCATAAATTTTTTTTGCAGCGGTATTATTTTTACTTATTCCTACAGAAAAATTGCGGTTCCCTTGGCACCTGAAAAATGTGCGCATCAGCAAATCCAGGTAAGGGAATTTTATTCTGCAGTCATCATTGCTTAGCAGTCTTTATTCTCCTGCGGTACTGTTTATTACAACATTGCTAAGGTTGATTGACCAATATGGGGTTGTGGGAGGTTCGTTACCATCGTTTACATATGCATTAAGCGGGTTTACTTCACCGGTTGGTCTCATTTTAACCTTATAAACCCCATCTGCAAGCTTAGGGCTTGTGTATATAAGCATGTTCGATGCATTCGCAGCTGCATAGGTATCAACTATCTCCTCTTCAATTACAACTTCATCGTTTTCATCAAGTATACTTATTGCTAGCATACCGCCAAATACCGCTATATTGGCATAGACGGAGACTCCTGTTCCCTTGAATTTATAAGCAACAAATGCATCTGTTGCACCCCTGTCATTGTATAAGGTATTGGCACCGCTTACCGCCCAGTTTGTGGTTGGCTTTCCATACAAGGATGAAGGGGTTCCATTAGAATACATATATTGATTAATGTTTTGACCCTGGTTCAAATTACTAAAGTTTAAAGTTACTTCAACAGGCTCTACTGCAGGCCTATCAATTACAACTACTTTAAACAGGTTCAGAGACCAGTATGGTGTTTTCGGCGGTTCATTGCCATCATAAACATGAGGACTTAACGGGTTAACTTCACCGGTTGGCCTTACATTTAATTTGTAAATACCCTTGGGAAGATCCGGGCTTGTGTAAACCAATCCTCCCTTAACGGTTTCTGCAGCGTAAGTATCAATCATCGTTTCTTCAACAACAACATTATCATCTTCATCAAGAATACTAACTGCAGCTATTCCTCCAAAAGTGGCAAGCTCGGTGTAAAGCTCAATGCTTGTGCCGTCAAATTTGAATGATACATATGAATCATCAGAAGGACGGTTATTGTATATTGTGTTGGCTCCGCTAACAGTCCATGACATTGTATCTGCTCCATACATTACCTTTGGAGTACCGTCGGAATAGGTATATTGGTTAACCTCATCACCCTGGTTGGTTTTTCTGAAATCTACCGTTGTGATGCTCGGATCCGGTGTAGGTGTAGGAATCGGTGATATAGGCAGCGGTGTTGGTGTCGGCGCCGGAGGAGTCACGATCGGAGTCGGTAATGGAATAATACCACTGTCTCCTTCTACAAAGCCCGAATCTATATCTTCACTGAAAATTAACTTGGCATCTCCACTCATACTTAGTGTTTTAGACACGGTGCAGCCGGTTATGGAAGAATTACCTTCTATCGATAAATCTGCGTTTGGAGCATATATTAAAGCTACATTTGCCTTTGCATTTCCATTAACCCTTACTGCTTCTCCACCTGTAACTAAACTACCTGCAAACTTACTGTTTCCATTTATATCGATATCAGCTTTTTCTGAGAAGATATATCCGCTCAAAGCAGCATTTGCTGATAGATCAAATTTTCTGGTGCCCTGATAGTATATTTCAACATTTTCAGGGTTCCCATTTACGTTGATGCCTTTTCCTCCGATATCGATGTTATCCTTAACATATAGGATTAGTTTCCCATCTCCGGTTTTGTTGACGTTTATACTGCCATTACCACTAATTTTAAGTGAATCTGCGGCTATGACGACATCCTCATTACCTATGGTAACATTAAGCTCATTTTTTATATCAACATCACTATAGCTGAATACAGCTTTTTCCGATGTCCCTTCGATATTTTCAAGGTCTGAAAAGTCCGGGAAATCAGGCATTGGATATTCCCTTCCCTGAGAAGCAAGAATATCACCTTCTATTGAAGCAGCTCCGGACAATGAAACAGCTGATTCACTTGCATTGGTTCCGACATTACCGATTATTTTCGAATTGCCTTGAAGTGAAATATTCCCGGTTGAGAATGGCATATCAAATGGTGGTACTTCAAAGGATGCGCCGCCATTAACCAAAGTAACATCAAAAGAGCCTTCAGGTACACTTATTGTTAAATATCCATCGCCGGAAGCTATAATGTTCGCAGCTTCACCATCAAGATTAACACCGGTGATGCCTGGGCTGTAGAAAGTAACCTCTGAGCCTTTTGAAACTATACTGCCGGATGTTCCATTCATGTA
>DAIPML010000216.1:0-6092 GCA_036768735.1 Clostridiales bacterium
AAATCAAGTCCAACAGTTGGAGTGGCTAAGAATATGGTTAAAACCACACATGACCAATATAGTGTAAGAATGGCACAGGGTTTGTATTCATGTAATGTAAAAACGTCGGATGGCTCAGATTCGTGTTATAATAAAGCTGTGCATGACTTAGACTACCATATTGATACTGCAAACAACTTAGACTCTAATAATTCTAAAACTGCACAAGACTCAAACTCACCCACCGAACGAAAACAGACCCAGATATCCCCCTTAAGCTCATTTAGTGAAAATGAGGCAACAACTGCTATAGACAAGTGCTCGTTTGAAGGCAAAGAAATTAAGTATGAAAAAAGTTTTGCCGAGCCCATTCCGGATAGTAAAGATAACAGAGACACCAACGACGGCAAAGAGGGTTTAGACAGTGATGACATGAAAAACACGAATACCGCCGACAACACCAGCACCAGCAGCAGCACCAACACTAACACAAACACAAACACAAACACAAACACAAACACTAGCACCACTGATAGCACACAGGTTAATGATAGACAAAAGCTCTTAAATGCGAAAATTATTGGGCAAGCATTTAATTCATTTATAATACTTGAATATGGAGATGAGCTTCTGCTGATTGATCAGCATGCAGCTCATGAGCGGATACGTTATGAACAAATAAGAAAACAACTTTCAGAAGGCGAAGCTTTCAGTCAAGGCCTTTTAGGTCCAATAACTGTTAATCTTTCAGAACTGGAAATGGATAAATTTCATGAAACACCTAACATTCTTAATAAGCTTGGTTTTGATGTTGAGGATTTCGGTGACAGAACGGTTATAATAAGAGCAATACCGTATGTTCTTGACCATGGGTTTTCAGGTCAGGATTTTATAGATATCTTAAATAAGCTTAGTCAAGAGGTTGATACAGTATCGGAAATTATTCCTGAGGAAATAATTTATATGATGGCCTGTAAAAGTGCTGTAAAAGCAAACAGGGAAATGTCTAAAATGGAGATTCGCGGGCTTATTGAAGATTTAACATCAGCAGATAATCCTTACACCTGTGTGCACGGCAGACCTATAATAATAAGTATGCAGAAAAGAGAGTTTGAGAAGAAATTTAAGAGAATTATATAGTTACATAACTCAACCTAAAATAGCGAAACAAGAGGAAGACATGGAGAAAGTAGTTGTAATTGCCGGACCAACAGCTTCGGGTAAAACTGAGCTTGCAATTAATCTTGCAAAACAGGTCTCCGGTGAAATTATATCAGCAGATTCAATGCAAATATATAAGTGTATGGATATCGGAACAGCAAAGCCATCAAAGGAGGAAATGCAGGGAATACCTCACCATATGCTTGATGTGGTGAGCCCGGAAGATGCTTTTAGTGTGGCTGCATACAAAGAAAAAGCTGATGTTATAATTAGAAATATTTTAGATAAAAATAAGCTTCCGATTGTAACAGGAGGAACAGGGCTTTATATTAACAGCCTTATTTACAATATAAAATTTAGTGAAACGGTTTGTGATGAGGAATTCAGGGAGAAAATGAACCGGGTTGCAGCTGCAGAAGGGCAGAAAAAGTTGCATGAAATGCTTGAAAAAGTGGATCCAGTGAGTGCAGGAAGGATCCATTGTAATAACGTTAAAAAGGTTATTCGCGCACTTGAGGTTTATGAGTTTACCAAAAAGCCCATATCATTACATCAGGAAGAATCCAGAATGGAGCCTCCTCCATATGATTACCTTATTTTTATACTTGATATGGACAGAGATGTGCTTTACCAACGAATAGACGCGAGAGTTGATTATATGGTTGCAAATGGACTGATAGAAGAAGTGAAAAGTCTTAAAGAAATGGGTTACAATGAGAAGTTAACCTCAATGCAAGGTTTAGGTTATAAGGAAATATTCCGGTATCTCGATAATAAGATTTCATATGAAGATGCAATAAATATTATAAAACGCGATACAAGACATTATGCAAAAAGGCAGATAACATGGTTTAAAGCAATCCCAAAAGCCACTTGGCTAACTGCAGGAAAAGGTAATATAGAAAAAAATACAAAAATAATCAAAGATCAACTTGAAACCTGACCTCAGTTTGTATACAATAAGAATGATATGGAATTGTTTGCATTTGATTCTATATGTATTGAATTATAAATTCAATGCTGAACAGAAGTTTAATATATATAGACATGGATCAATGCACATGCCATCTGTTTTGGTATAGCCAAAGAAAGCAATATTTAAATTGCTTTTGAACCCATAATATTATATGATATTTTTTTATTAGGAGGCTTTGACATGAATAAAAATATTAATTTGCAGGATGTTTTTTTAAACCAAGTCAGGAAAGATCATGTTCCGGTGACAGTATACCTTACTAACGGTTTCCAGCTACGCGGGTTAGTTAAGGGCTTCGACAATTTTACTGTCATTCTGGATAGCGAAGGAAAGCAGCAGCTTGTTTACAAGCATGCCATATCCACTGTTTCACCTATGAAAGCTGTTAATATTATTTTTAGTGATCCAAATAGAGAGGGTTAACCAAATACATCGTAGTTTGTTCTGCTAATCAGTGAGCACTATTGGTCGGTTACAAAAATAGAAATTATAGCAAATGATTAAAGCTTCTTTTTTGGATATACCCATATGGCAGAGCCTATATAACAAACCCTATTTCACAGACTAAACCCTATTTGACAGACTTTGATTTTGTATATATCTGTTTCCGTGTCTACTTAAACAATGGCAAGGAAGCAACCGTATAATTGGGTAAAGCTTAAAGCGGATAAGTGTTTCTTATCCGCTTTTTAGAGTGTACTAAGTGTGTATAGAAAAGTGATTGTCGTGACGGTGACCTTAATTAATCAATGAAATTATTTTATTGTACAGTTGGTTTGTTGCTGTTATAATATGCATGTAAATGTGTGAGACATCATATTCATTATTAGTAAACACAGAAACTCATACTTCTATAAAAGATATGCGTATTTATATTAAAACACAGATAAGCGATAGGCTACAAGTTAATGGAGTGTATTTTTAGGATATAGAAAAATATGCAAATATCCAGCTGTTATCAAAGCATCAAATGTGAGGGGATTTTTATTTGTGAAATGGTGATGTTTTTGTGTTAATTAAGTAAAATCAATTTAATTCTTTATAATAAACAACTCGACAAAAATTATTCTATTTAAGAAAGGGTGTTAGTAAATGGGTATTAAAAATTTTATTAAAAGCCAATTCATTGAAGTAATTGAATGGACTGATTCCAGTATGGACACTATCGTATACAGATTCCCTGTTGTGAACAAGGAAATAAAGATGGGTGCTATGCTTACGGTCAGAGAATCTCAGGTTGCCATATTTGTTAATCAGGGACAGCTTGCAGACGTTTACACTCCTGGATTGTACGAGTTGTCAACAAACAATATGCCTATTATGTGTAAAATCAATGCTTGGAAATATGGCTTTAATTCACCTTTTAAAGCGGAAGTGTATTTTGTTAATACAAAACAGTTCCTAGATCAGAAATGGGGCACACAATCGCCTGTTCCTGTAATGGATTCTCATTTTGGTCAAATTGAAATCAGAGCCCGCGGGACATATTCTTTCCGTGTATCAGAGCCAACTGCTTTAATGCGTGAGGTTTTCGGCACAAAAGATATCCTAAGGACAGATGAAATAACAGCACAACTTCGCTCATACATAATTCAGCATATGAAAGACACGGTTGCTGAATCAAAAATGTCATTTTTTGATTTACAGGGTAATCTAATTGAGTTTTCCGATCTCGTAAAAGGAAATATAGCTGAAAAGCTTACTCCCTTGGGTCTTGAAATGATAAATTTAGTCATTGAAGATTTTTCTATGCCGGATGAACTCATGCAGGCATATCGCGAGGGTTCCAAATATAATCTGGTGGGTGGATATGACAGATACGTGCAAAATGAAAAACTTAAGGCTTTAAATACTGCAGCAGCTAATGAAGGCGGTGGCATGGCAGGTCTGGGTGCAACCATTGGTGCAGGTGCTATTTTTGGAAATATGATGGGCCAAAATGCAAATTCAAACAATAGCACAGTTGAGCAGAATGTTTTATGCCCTCATTGCCGTGCAGGAAACAATATTAATGCTAAATTCTGCTCTTCATGCGGAAAAACTATAGGAGTTGAAAACACAACCTGTGTGGGCTGTAAAGCGGAAATACCAAAAGACTCAAGATTTTGTTCAAAGTGCGGTGCTTCTCAGATAACAGAGAAAAACTGCAGTAAATGCGGAACAAAGCTTCCTGCCGACTCAAAATTCTGTAACTCCTGTGGAACACAAATCAAAAGCCCCCACTACTAAACGACCTTACTTGTGTCAGCGAAATTGTATGTGGAGGATAAACGATTATCCATAAGGGGAATCGTTAGCAGTATTGATTTTGTTAATGAATGTTTTTTGTTACCCAATAGGAGGTTTTAGTATGAGTGCAGAGACTCAACAATTTCCATGTCCCGGATGTGGTGGAGGTATGGTGTTTAATGCTGAAAACCAAAGCCTTACCTGCTCTTATTGTGGAAATGTTATTAATATTACAGATGAAGAATATACCGTAGTTAGAGAATACCCGATTGAATCAGCCAAAGAGATGGCATCAATAGATTGGGGAGGGCAAACGGTTGTAATACACTGTGATAGCTGCGGAGCTGAAACAATAATTCAAGCCAATCAACTAACAACTGAATGTGCTTTCTGCAGCTCCGTGCATATTCGACCACAGGAACAGGGAGAAGTTTTGAGTCCTGAAACATTGATTCCTTTTAAAATTGACAAAAGAAACGCAATATCGAAATTTAAAGCATGGCTAAAAAAACGCTGGCTTGCTCCCGGAAACTTAAAGACTCTCGCTAGAGAGGAAAAAATGTCGGGCGTATATATCCCTTTCTGGACATATGATGCAGATACAGATTCCTTTTATACTGCTGAAAGAGGCACATATTACTATGTTACTGAGACAGTATATGTTACAGACAGTAATGGTAAACGGAGCCCACAGCAAAAAAGAGTCCGCAAAACCAGATGGTCTTATACCTCAGGAGCATTTAGGCATTTTTTTGATGATGTTTTGGTTTGCGCTTCTCAAACAGATGGTAAGAACCTTATAAAAAGGCTGGAACCCTTCCATCTAAAAGAATTGGTTTCTTATAGAAATGAGTATTTATCAGGCTTTATGGCAGAAAAATACAGCATAGGCTTGGAACAAGGCTTTATTGAGGCAAAATCAATCATCCGTTCAAATTTACATAAAATGATACAAAATCAAATTGTAGCGGATGAGGTCAGAAACCTTAGAATACAAACATCTTATTCAAATGTTACATTTAAGCACATACTTCTACCGATTTGGATATCTGCATACAGATATAAGGACAAAATTTATAAGTTCCTTGTGAATGGGCAAACAGGAGTCGTTAAGGGTCAAGCACCTGTTAGCGCTATAAAGGTAGCAATGTTAATATTAGCGGGGTTAATCATAGCAGGAGCAATATATTTTATATCCCAAAATGCTTAACTTGTTTCATATCTCGTTTAAATTG
Organism: Clostridiales bacterium; assembly: GCA_036768735.1. Classification (GTDB taxonomy): domain Bacteria; phylum Bacillota; class Clostridia; order DSM-8532; family DSM-8532; genus JAAYGP01. Next base: position 5,581 of record DAIPML010000216.1, read on the forward strand.
TATTTGTAAATTTAAAATAGAGTCTGCTCTGTAGTGTTAGTATTTGTGGAGCGTTATTTTGCATTGCAAAAGCCGGAAGCGTTCAATTTGCGTTATATAAACAAAATTCAGGTTATTGCAGCTGATAAATATTTGATCTATAATGGTTTTGATGGGGGATTAACTCAGTGGTTAGAGTGCTACTTTCACATAGTAGAAGTCGTAGGTTCAAATCCTATATCCCCTACCATTATTTAGTTGCAGTGCTAAAAGGTTTTTCGCAAGGAATACGGATTGGAATAGAATCCCATATGAATTTATTTCTATACATGAATTACTTATTCAACATGTATAGTTCCTAAGCTGTGGTAATATTAATGTCCATTATATCATGGGGATGTAGCTCAGCTGGGAGAGCGTACGGTTCGCATCCGTAAGGTCGAGAGTTCGATCCTCTTCATCTCCACCAATCAAGTTAGTGTTAACACCGGCTTGAAATGGCAGTAATCGATATTGAATTTGACAGTAACAAG
>DAIPML010000217.1:0-6082 GCA_036768735.1 Clostridiales bacterium
GCTAGAAAATTGTTATATAAACCAATTCTTTTCATTGTAACAAACCATGGGATTAAACCAGCACTGAAATACATTGCAATAATAACAAATCGATACCAGAACTTTCTATGCCAGTATTCCGGTCTACAGAATGCGTATCCCAGAAAAGAAGATGCAAGTAACGTTAAAAGTGTACCTAACACTGTACGCGCAACAGAAATAAACGCAGCCACTCCAATACCCTTCAGTTTAAACACTTCAATATAATTTTTAAAATGGATGCCCTTTGGATAAAAAAGAATTTTCCCGGCTGTTGATAATTCATTATTGCTGATGGTGTTTATAAAAATATAATAAAACGGGAAGACACATATAAATGTGAATAATAAAAACATCGTTACATTGATTATATTGAAAACAACATCATTTTTGCGTAATTTGTTCATTATCTGTTATCTCCTTTAGAATCAATTATTAAGATAAAAATAATCCCTGTCCTATATGATGGATTCCTTGCGGACGATCTTAGAAAGCCCGTTCGCAAAGAACAGCAGTCCAACACTTACCAGAGACTTAAGTACGCCAACGGCTGTCGAATATGAAATATTCTGACCAACCATTCCCATGTTATATACATAAAGATCCAGCACCTCAATAGCACCCTTGTTCATGGGATTCTCAAACAGGTAATATTGCTCCATCCCATTGTTGATAAAATTAGCAATAGACAAAAGTAACAATACAAAATAAGTGGGCAGTATACCAGGTACCGTAATATGCCATATTCGCTGAAATCTGCTGGCTCCGTCAACCATTGCGGCTTCATACTGTTGAATATCAATTGCTGTTATTGCTGCTATGTACATAATCGAATTCCAACCGAGAGTTTTCCATGTTGAATACCCAAGCATTGTCAACCAAACATGATTAGAGTTTGCAAGAAAATTGATTTCTTTACAAATAATATTAGTAGACATTAAAAAATGGTTTAGGAATCCGTCGTTGATTGAAAAAATGGACCATGCAACTGAGTACACCAGAACCCAGCTTATGAAATTCGGGAGAGTAGTTAGTGTCTGTACAAAAGAACGCAATCGCTTTGCTTTTACTTCCATAAGGCAAATGGCAAAGATTACAGGCAACGGAGAAGCTAATATATTAAGAAAGCTCATTCCGAAGGTATTCTTAAGTACTCTGAGGATTTCATCTCTTGAAACAGGGTTATCCACCATTGCAGTAAAAAATTTGAAACCGACAAATGTACAATCTTTAAGCTTCATGCCTGCATGATAATCAAAAAAAGCATAACTCCATCCATATAAAGGCAGATACGAAAATACAAAAACAGCTATAAGAAAAGGTAAAGACATTAAAAATAATCTAAAACCAGCTTTTTTTGAAATAACACTTGGCTTAATGATAATCAGCCCCTAACATAAACTTATATACATTCTTCTGTATACTTCAAGTATAGAAAGAATCTAAATAAAGCGAAATAGTAATAACTATGAATTTTGATACTAATTATGGGCTAAGTCGAATGAATTGTCGATTAAAAACAAGAAGTGCTGCAATTTCAATTTCAAACTATGAAGAAACATTGAGATATAGCGTTGACATAAAAGCTCATTTTGATGTGTTTTGATATCTGAAAGCAAGTGGAGACAAATCATATGCCTTTTTAAAAATCCGGTTAAAATAGCTCTGATTTGATATGCCAATGCGATATAGAATTTCCCGTATTTTTAAGTCTGTATCCAGAAGAAGCGCCCTCGATGCCCGGAGTCTGGTTTCCGTAAGATAGTCATTGAAGTATTTCCCGGTTGCTTCTCTGAAAAGTTGTCCCAAATAAGCAGGACTCACCTTAAAATCTGCTGCAATTATTTTTAGAGACAAATCAGTATTATAATAATCCCTTTTTATAATATCCAGTGTGCGTTGAACCAGCAAATGAAAAGATTCCTTACGCTTTCTAATCACTTCCAGGGATTTAGCAATTCTATCAACAAACCATATTTCTAATTTCTCTATGGAATCTATTGCATTCAAAGTATCAAATCCTGTTGTTGCGGTACTTGGTAACCTTTCTGAGATGTGGCCCGACTCATTCATCTGTCTTATGAGCATGATTATAAACGGTACAATGCATTGTTTAAAGGTCTTCAGGGAAGCTTTGGAACAATGATTCAATAGTTTCTTTACCATATTATTAGCCATTACATTACCTTCCTGTTCAAATGCTTTCGAAAATTGTATGAGAATTGGTTCACATCCGTATGAATTATATTTTTCTAGAAATTCTCCGCAGAAAATATAATCGATATCAGAATCAATAAATCGGTAATTTAAGTATTCCACTGCATTTTCATAACAATGTGCAACGTCTTCCACACCATCCGAAATAGAGCTCACGCTCGCAAAAGCCTTTATATCTTCGTTTAAGCCTTCTTCCATTACACTCTTTAGGCATAGCTCAAGCTTATCCTGATTTTTTGAAAGTCCGTCACTATTAAAAATTATCACTACCCTGTTGCACCTGTCGATAAAACATTCCCCTTCAAAAGCAAAAAAGAAAATACTTTTGCATTTTTCAAGGAAAAATTTCGCATTCAGAAGCTTGTGCCCAGTCGAATCAGAATCAATAAAGTCTATTACACATACTTCGTATTGCTGTGCTGAAAGATTAATATGTAATAACTCTGCTCTCTCATAAAACTCATAATCCTGTATATCCTTGTTCACCCATCTATCCAGTATGTTGTTTCTGAACTCGAATGAGCCTGCTCCATCTTTCTGAATGCGACTACGATCCCGATCCAGATTATCAATTGTTTTCTCAAGGGTTTTATCCAATTCAGTTTGAGCAATAGGTTTTAGTAGATAATTTTCAACTCCCAGCAAAAGAGCTTTTTTCGCATATCTAAAATCTGCATGGGAGCTTATTATAACACTGCGAATGAATGGGTTTTGTTTTTTTGCTTCTGAAATAAGAGCTAGACCATCCATCTTCGGCAAACATATATCAGTAAAAAGTATGTCGATCTGCCTTTCTTTAAGTATTGATAATGCGCTTTCTCCGGTTTCAGCTGTTCCGGCAAGCACAAGGTTATATGATTCCCAGTCAATCTGCCGACACAAACCGTGAATTACCATAGGTTCATCATCGACGAGTAATATCTTATACATAGAACCTCTCTTAAATTTCCCAATGTTGTTTACGAGTTCCTGATTTCCGCAAGTAATTATCCATGTCTACAAGGACTTCCTGAAGTATATTTCGACCTAATTCAAATAGTTCTTCTTGAAGCTCTATTACTAGATCCCCCAAATCCTTTTGTTCATGAATAAAATTCCTTACCCTTTTCTCAATTTTTTCTGTTCCAAAAGTTAAAAAATGTTGTATACTATTATACATAGAAGATGTCATCCTTTCGTTGAGTATTTTGTTTTTCACGCTAATATTTTAACAGGATGTCATCTTCTTTTCAAATCTTCAGGTATTTTATCCCAGTTGAAATCCTACAGTAACTTTACTCTAGCACACTATCTATGATTTGCAGCCACTAATGGGAGTGGCACTGACATTATCTTTATCCTCGTTAACTTTAGTATCAATAAAAAACGCGAGTGATCATTACAATTCTATTTTTTACTTGTTAATGAGGTACAGACCTACCATACAAACAAGGATGCCTGCAATTTTACTTACTGTGATTGCTTCCTTGTAGAAAAGATAGCCCACAAAGACAAGGACTACTGCAAGGGCAATGCTCGAAACAACCTGTCCTGTGCTGACATTCCAGCCGACGCGGTACATAAGCAGAAATCCTGCTTCCAATCCGACAATGGCAATGCCAAGAACAAAGCTACTCCAGTGGAGCTTGCCGTATTCTGTCAGTAGATTTGGATTCTTTACCGTTAAAAAGTAAAGAATTACCGATACCACAGCACCAATAAGATAAGTAACCGTGAGTGAGGCAAATGGGTTTAAGTTCTCCGGTGTGGACTTAGTGCAGATGTGGTAAAAGGTGTTGGACAATATCACAATAATAATGGGTACATACATATTCATAAGGTTCCTCCTTGTTTTGACCGCCGAAAAAACAAAAAACCGACAGTCAAATAGCCTGACTGCCGGTAGGTGCTCACCCGTATTAGTATACAATATAGCACATTTCCTTAAAATTTGCCAGGACAATCGCATAAAAAACAGGGCAATTGCATAAAAAACATATGTCTATTTAGGGTTGAGGTATATTTTGCGCATTTAACTGCCAAACAACCAATTTATAGATTCCGCTAAAGCGAAATGTGGGAGAAAAAGAGGTAACGGTATACTTATTCCATATGTAAAAGAATTAATACCTGCCTTGAAAAAGGATTATATTGACAACAAAATCATTAGGGTTTATAATTGACTTAAAGTTAAGTCAAAAGTTAGTAGCGATGATATCGCTCCAAAGAAAAACATGGAGGTAATAATGTCACCCAGAAAAAAAGAGCAAAACGAATTACTCCGTGAGACAAGAAAGTTGCAGATCCTGGAGGCTACCCTTACTGTTTATGTGAAGCTTGGGTATAACGGAACTGATATGGATTTTGTAGCTGCTGAAGCAGGCCTTGCAAAAGGTCTAATTTACTACTATTACAAAACAAAGCAGGAACTGTTTCGGGCTATGTTTCAATGGGCACTGCACAAGACAGCAGAGATAAGCGAAAAATTCTTCACCAAACATGAAAATAAATCTCCAATCAAGCGCCTTGTCCATTATATTCTGGATTTTTTTACTTTCTCTGACCAAGACCCCCGGATCATTCAATTTGCAATGCGTTTGCCATTTGACGCTGCCGCTGTCTTCGGTAAGGATAGATGGAAGGATGGGGTACAAAAATCAATCCAACATCAAAAATCCATCGCTATGATAATTCAAAAAGGTGTGGATTCAGGAGAAATACCACCTGTACAGCCAACACACGCGGCAAATTGCTTCTGGGCGGTATTTGTGGCAAATCTCTTCAACTTCACTAGAATGATAGAGGCTTCCTATGTTTCCGGGGCTAAAGGAACATTTGAAAACAACGTAGTAATTGAAGACAGAACAACACCTGAAGACAAAGCATCACTTGAAGGGAATACAGCATCTGCAGATAAAACAAAACTCGAAGAAAAACTTAATATAATCAGGGATATTTCAAAATTCTGTTTTCAGGGATTGGGTCTTACCTATGATTCCTGGGGAGATTATATGGAAAAAATTATATATGGAAGAGGTGTTAAAAATGAAGGTTTTTAAATCAGAGGAAGGGAAAAAAAGTGTGCTTGAATCCTACGACAAACTTGTAGCACAATGGGGAGTTGACACAGAAGAGAAATTTATCGAAACGAAATTTGGGAAAACCCATGTATTCCTGGTTGGTGACAAATCAAATCCTCCACTACTGATGTTTCATGGAGTAGGCGACAACTCCGCTGTGATGTGGGTAATGAATATGCATGAATTATCCCAACATTTCTACTGTATTGCAATTGATACTTTGGGGGGACCCGGTAAAAGTGAACCCAATGATCATTATGTGAAAAACGAATTCAATATTATAGGATGGATAAATGATTTAGTGCGCCAACTAAAACTCGATCGGTTTTACATGGTTGGCGTTTCTCATGGTGCTTATCTCGTTTTCCTTTATACAACCCATGAGAAGGAAAAAGTTATCAAGACGGTTTGCATTGAAGGTGGTATTATAACAAACCCTTTACGTTCAATGATTCGGACGCTTATGCTGGCTTTTCCGGAAATTCTGATCCCTACCCGGAAAAATATAATAAAAATTATGAAAAAAATGAAGCCCGGCTCAGATCTTTTTGAAAAACACCCCGAAGTCATCGATCATATGGTACTTGTAATGAAAAGTCACAATCAAGTTGCAATGACTCCACATACTCTTGAAAAATACAACAGAGATAGCGGCATCGCAGTAAGGGACAAACTATATTTCCTATTTGGAAGCAACCTTCAGGATAAACGGAATTCAGTGATTGAGCTTTTAAATGAAGGACAATATAGTTATAAGATTTTTGACGGTGCCGGGCATGGATTAAACA
>DAIPML010000218.1:0-6071 GCA_036768735.1 Clostridiales bacterium
GGCGAACGAGAGAAGAAATTATGGCAATGTATAATCGGCACATTGAAACAGTGTACCGTGTTTGCTTTTCTCTCATGGGCAACAAATCTGATGCTGAAGATGTAACACAAGCAGTATTTCTTGAACTGATGAAAAACAATATACAGTTCTTGGATACTGAACATGAAAAAGCATGGCTCATCACAGTTGCCCGGAACCAATGCAGAGACACCCATCGGCAATGGTGGCGTAAAAAGGTAGTTGCACTTAATCAGACGGTTGAAACGATCAGTATCGACACTTATGAAATCGACCCGGTGATGGATACGCTAATGCAACTCCCATCTAAATTGAGGATTGTTCTTTACCTTCATTATTACGAAGGTTATAAGCTCTCAGAGATTGCCGGTATGCTTGAACTGAATATCAACACAGTAAAAACACAAATCAGAACTGCAAAGCAACAACTCAAATTTGAATTAGGAGATGATTTTAATGACTAAAAACGAACTTAACACAGCGTTTGATAGAATGACGCCCAATGATACGCAGAAAGAGCGTATGTTGAATACTATATTAAAAAAAGAGAAGCCTGTCGAACAGGTTTCATACCCTCAAAAAATGCGCCGTAGACGCTGGTTTAGCACGGTGGCGGCTTGCTTGACTTTGGTGTTTGCTATGATGTTCATGTTCCAGCCCGGTAATGGTAGCGTTGCTTTTGCGCTATCCATTGGAACCCCTGATAGTGAAAGCAGGGTCAAGATTATGGACAGCAGAATGGAGCGGGAAAAGTTTACTACCACTGTCAGCAATGTAAACTCCAGACCTGGCTTGGAGTTTTATATAGAAGGTAAAGACATCGCTAAAATTGAACTCTCTTGTGAGAATGAATACCTCTATGTCGTGGATTGGACGAAAACACAGCAGGAAAAATACTGGAATAGTGAGTTATATCAATGGTTTGATAAAGAAAAACAGCAGTATGTTGCTCATCCCGAACTACTCTTAGATAAATCCTGTCTGCTGACATTCTCGGAAGGCTTCAATGAATACGATCAAATCTGGTATCGCTGGAATGCGTGGGATTTATATAAGTGGGCAAGTGCAGATAATTTCTCCCATTTTCAAGGCATAGGCGGCAGTACAAATTTTGCTACTGAAAAGGATAAGCTGGAAGCCGCTGGCGGGAATAAATCTGCCGCTGGACATATACTGCTCGACGGCTATCCAAAGGAAAAATTGAATGACCGTATTACCATTGCAATTGCAGATAGGCGTGGGAACACAATAACAAGAACTATCTCAATTAATATCAGTAACAATAAGATCGGTCAAACCGTTGTCACTGCGAGCCTGATAGATTAGCATTATCACAGGCAAAGGGGGAATGGGATACCAATTGTCCCCATTCCCCTCAAATTATTATTTTCGTTTACCCAATCGTTTATTCTTGTTCTGATAGCGTGTACAGCTATATTTATCGGTTTCCCGGGTCATGATAACTTCTATTCCTGCGTTTTCTAAAAGCTTTTGCAGACGTTGACCAATATCCAGTACGATGTATTTTTCGTAAAACTGATCCTTATAGGGTGATACCGTTCCGGGATATCGGCCTCCGTGACCCGGATCAATACAAAGGATAAACTTTTTTTCGACTTCCCCGGATGCTTTTCTCGTTGCGGCGGTTGGGCGCGGTGTTGGTGAAGCTGATGGAGTGGGTGATACAGTGGATGATAACTCGGGTGAGGGTTCATAAGGAAGAAAAATCGCCGAAGCAGGAAATTCGCGTGGTTCGGGAGAAGGTGTAGCAGTCGCCATTACGCTAGGATTGAGAGAAGGTAAAGGAGTGCCTGTCAGCTTTAAAGTTGGAGCTGAAGAGGGTGCCACAGAAAGTATTGGTATCGGCTCTGTTAAGGTGGCAACAGACTGAAAGGGTTGGAAGTCTCTTCCCGATATTAATAGAAGAGCAACGATAGATAAAAAAAGTACAAGAAGAATAGACAGATATTGAATTGAATGCTGCAATTCGGATTTTTTCGATCTTGTTTTATTATGGTAAATATAGTTGCATCTTACTTTGCTTTTATAATTCTTTGCTGTAGGTTCAACATCTACAAAAAAGTTATTGTTATATTTTCTTTTTAAAATGTTTGATTCTAAAGTTTACTTTATTCAATAAGAATGTTCTGGACAAATGTAATATCATTATTGAATATTACAAATTTTGGTGATATAATTATATATAAGTATGATTAAACATTCAAAATGTTAAGTATGGGGGGTAACTTAGAATGAATAATCAATTCATGAAATTAATTGATGATATACCGACTGATGTTTACTCGGGTGTTAAAGCATTAATAAGTGATAATGTGGCTATTTTTAGACCTAAGTCTTTTATTGTTAATAAAAAAATGTCTAGCGAGGATTATACCATTATAATTCCATCTTCTGAACTACCGCCGGCACAAATAGGAAAAGTTAAATTACAATTAAAAAAAGACAGTTTAATTGTAATCGGGTCAGAAGTTGACTTTTTATGTAAGACCTATGTCCCAACTACGGAATATACAAATATAGTAATTAAAAAAAACTTTTTTGAAGATATTACCTCTGAAGTAACAGGAAAGAGAAAAGTTGATTTTTCCAAGATTGAATACGGACGTAGCATAAAGCTTTTGAGAATATTGTGCGATCTTGAAAACGAGTTAGCTCATTACAACAATAATTGCCCCTTAATGGTACAAAGCTTGACAACGCAGCTAATAATTCAGCTCCTTAGAGACTCGGATTTTTACTCACACAACAATACTGAGCCTATTTGTAACAAGTATCCCTTTCATGAAGTAAATTGTATTAACCCTGTTTATTATTCAATGATAAGCTTTTACAACAAACTTCTACCCGCTAATTTAAAACTAACCCCTAGGGAAATTGAAATTGCCGCTCATTTGATGGTAAGATTTGATTATGATATCATAGCCAATAAACTGTTTATATCACGTAATACATTAAAAACCCATGTTAGAAATTTGTATAAAAAGCTAAATGTTTCAAACAGAAAGGAACTTTATCACAAGGTAAGCGAAACATATTATAAACTATAAAATAAATAACATCACCCTAATAAGTCTGTTAAAATACTACTTTTAGGGTGATTTTTCTATGAGATTATTGATGGTATAATTATAGACATGGAGGAAAAAGTTATGTAAATATTATTAAGGAGGATTCTATGAAAAAATTAGTAATTTTGTTATTAGCATTATTATTAATTGTTTTTTTGGCACCTATTGCATTGGCAGATGTAACACCACCAACTTCTTTGGAAGCACCTGAACATTTTGGAGTTGGGCATTACTACAACGATTCTGTATATTTCACCTTTAGTGTTCCCGAAAGCTTACGTAATTATATCGAAAAATGGAAGGAAGATGATCCTCAAAACCACAGGAACTTCAGCCTTTATTATCAATTTGATTATAAAGTTGATGGAGGAAGCTACAAGCATACATCAGATTGGGATTCTAAAAATACCCTTCCTAAGGGGATTAAAAATTTATATTTGAACTTTGGTCATTATAATAGTTACAGTTCCAGCGAAAGGTGGGGTATAAGCGGTTTATTCCCAAATGATGAGGATTTGAAGCAATTTTACAACGATGGCTGGGATTATCTTGAAAATCATTCAATAACATTTAAAGTTCGTTTTGCTCATTCCTTTGACAACAATAAAACTTTCATCCTTTCACCATGGTCTAAGGAATACACTTTAGCTGCAAATGTAAAAGCAGATTACAATAAACTTATTAACAATGCTCCAACCCTTACTTCAGCTGATTTGAAGTTTTCCTCAAGTGGTGAGCCATATTTGGATGTATTTACAGGAAGAGTACCTGCAAGTATTAAAGATCTTAATGCCATGACTTCAGGCAGTGTACGAACTGAAGTATGGATGAGGAAAGATGGTGATAAAGATTTTAAACAAATCTTTTATCAATGGTCTAATGTTGAATTATTGAATATTGATGCCAGTAACTACTTTTCAGTTGATAATTCACAACAAAACTATAATGCAGAAGGTTATGAAATAAAAATAAGGTATGCCTTAGATTTAAGGAAATATAAACAGTCAAGCTACACTGACAGCACTACATCGCAAGATATCTACAGCCCTTTTTCTAATGTTATATCTTACAATATGCCTGCCTGGAGCAACGCTTCAAGCTGGGCAACACCTGAACTGAAAAAAGCAAATGATGCAGGGCTAATACCACAAATACTTAATGGTGCTGACATGACAAAACCTATTACCAGAGAAGAATTTGCAGAATTAGCTGTGAAGCTGTATGAGAAAACAACTGAGAGGAAAGCATCTGCAACTTCCCCAAATCCATTTACAGATACTATTAATCCCGAAATATTAAAAGCATTTAAAATTGGTGTAACTCAAGGTACATCGGCAACTACTTTTGAACCGAATGTATTAATTAATCGAGAACAATGTGCAACAATGCTTTTTAGAGCACTTAAGGCAATGGCACCTAAGGGTAGTTTTAGCATTGAAGGAGTTAAAGATTTTCCAGATCAAAAACATATATCGGATTGGGCTAATGAAGCTGTGAAGTATATGAATAAAATTGGTATTATTGCAGGGGATTCAAACGGTAACTTTATGCCTAAGGCAACTACGACAGCATTGCAAGCACAAAGTTATGGAATGGCAACAAGAGAACAAGCGATAGCAATGAGCTATAGGTCATATGAACGATACAAGGACAGTGATGAAGTAATAAAGGGTGATTATACACCACAACCGGAGCCGCCAAAAGCTGAAGAGCCAAAGATTGAAGAGCCAAAAACGGAAGATCCAAAGATTGAAGAACCAAAAGCTGAAGATCCAAAGATTGAAGAACCAAAAACGGAAGATCCAGAAATGGGAAATAGTATAGTGGGAAGCTGGGAGTATTTTGCAGCATCAGGCAGCGTAGCATTTGGTTCAAGCTTTGAATTTAAATCTGATGGTACTTTTATCAGGGTAGTAGGAACTGTAATAAATTACACATATGACATTAGTGCCTGTGAAGGAAATTATGAAATATCAGGCGATAAATTAATTTTAACAAATCAAATGATGAGTAAGGGATATGAAAAATCCTGGGAAGAATTGTGGAAAATTTCTGACAGTGTAATTAAAGATATTCCAGTTGATGACCAAGAGTATACAATAGAGATAATAAGTGATGATTTGCTTATAATTAATGGTACTGAATTTGAGCGAATGTTATAAAATTATGATTTCAATTATACAATAGTAAAATTATTAAGGGCGGTTATTTGTTAACCGCCCCAAAGATTTGTTTATCTGCTTGCTTCAAATTGTTGTAAAAGTTTTACAAACAATTCAGGAACCTTAACCATATTTTCAGGAGTTTCTACATATGAAATACGGAATTGAGTGCTTCCAGGATTACTTTCACCTTTTGCTATATCATAGAATCCCTTCATAGGTGCAACCAATAAAGTTGTTTGAACACCGTTTAGGTCTACAGCACCTTCTCCAGCACAATACAAGCAAAATTCAATTGCATCAAATCCTGGTTTTACAACATTTCTAACGTCAATTACTGTATAAATTGATGCATCAGGACTTGAAATAATTAAGCCTGGCTCCAAATTCTTTAATTCTGAAGATACCTTTTTAATTAAAGTACCGTAGTAATCACGAAGGTTTTTGCTCCAGTCTGCAATTTGTTCTTTTGATTCATGAGCTAATGCTCCAAATATATACTGTCCAATTGCATTTGCACATAAGTTTGCAGTATATTCTGCTGCACAACGGTTACTGAATTCAGGACTGTCAGTTATTACTGCACCTATTCTTAAACCACATGCATTCCAAACCTTTGATGCAGTTTCAATGCTTATTCTTCTTCCTTCAATACCAGCTACATCCTTATCTGTAATTCCCCAAATACTTACTAATTCGCTTCCTTCAACATAGTATAATTCACGATAAGCTTCATCACTTACCATCCTAGATAGGAAATTGCTTTTCTATATCTAAACTATAGCATCACATTTTTACCAAG
>DAIPML010000219.1:0-6038 GCA_036768735.1 Clostridiales bacterium
GTTATAGACCCATTTCCTCTCTGGTTTCAGAAAATACCTTTATCGCAAAATCCAGATCCTCTTTTGAGTGTGCAGCTGATACCTGTGTTCTAATTCTTGCTTTTTCCATGGGAACGACAGGATAGAAAAAGCCTACAACGTAAACTCCCTTTTCGTACATTCTTTGTGCCATTTTCTGAACTATCTCGGCATCTTTTAAAATGATTGGAACTATTGGATGAGTACTTTCGCCTACCTCAAAGCCTGCCTTTTTCATGCCATCTCTGAAATACGCTGTGTTTTCCTTCAATTTCTTTCTGTATACATCAGATGCAGACAAAATATCCAGCACCTTTAGGGATGCACACACAATGGCCGGTGCAAGTGTATTTGAAAACAGATATGGTCTTGATCTTTGTCTTAGCAGTGCGATGATTTCCTTCCTCCCGCTGGTATAGCCGCCGCTTGCCCCTCCTAAGGCTTTCCCAAGGGTCCCCGTAACAATATCTACCTTGTCGGTAACACCAAAATACTCTGGTGTGCCACGTCCTGTTTCACCAATAAATCCAACAGCATGGCTATCATCCACCATCACAAGGGCATTGTATTCATTTGCAAGCTTGCATATCTTAGTAAGATTTGCAAAAGTGCCATCCATTGAAAACACACCGTCAGTGGCTATTAGCCTGAGTCGCGCATTTTGTGCCTGCTTAAGCTTGCTTTCCAAATCCTCCATATCGTTATTTTTATACCGATATCGTTCCGCTTTGCACAGACGCACTCCATCAATAATGCTGGCATGGTTAAGCTCATCACTTATAATAGCATCCTGTTTGGATAGCAAGGTCTCAAACAAACCTGTATTTGCATCAAAGCAAGAGCTGTAAAGAATCGTATCCTCCGTGCCGAGATATTCGCTGATTTTGCGCTCAAGTTGTTTGTGTATTTGCTGGGTGCCGCATATAAATCGCACTGAGGACAGCCCGTAGCCCCACTTGTCATAACTGTCCTTTGCAGCTGCAACAACCTCCGGGTTGTTTGAAAGACCTAAGTAGTTGTTCGCACACATATTCAGCAAACCATTTTTATTAAGAACATTGATCCTGGCAGTTTGCTGGCTTGATATGATTCTTTCATCCTTCCATAGTCCGCTTTCTTTTATATTTGCAATCTCCGATAAAAAGTGTTCTTTCATTTCTTTATTCATAACCATTTATCTCCTTTGCTATATTAAACATTACAGATTCTTATAATATGGTGATCACCCAGAAAGTTACAAAGTGGCTTTCTAATGAAATTTATGAAGTCTTAAATTTCATCAGCCTTCTTCTGAATGCTGGATAACCCTATTGTGCTTGCTAAAAAGTTATTTCACAACTTTCTGTGATCAATTATAATACCTATTCGGATATTTTATATAACCTCAGCATCCCTTAAAATAAAAATGCAGGTTTCAAGGCATTACATATAATTTATGTTTCCCAGTCAAGTACAACCTTACCAGACAAACCGGAAGCCATTACATCAAAAGCCTCCTGAAAGTCGGTATATTTAAAATGATGCGTTATAACCGGGGATATATCCAGCCCCGATTGGAGCATAACTGTCATCATGTACCAGGTTTCATACATCTCGCGCCCATATATCCCCTTTATTGTAAGACCGTTAAAAACGACCTCACCCCAATCAATTAGGGTATCCGGGCTTTGTATGCCTAACATAGCAATTTTTCCTCCATGAGACATTGAATTAACCATGCTATTGAATGCGCTGCCGTTTCCCGACATTTCAAGACCAACATCAAAGCCTTCTTTCATTCCCAGTTCTTTCATTGCATCAGAAATCGACCGCTCATTTGTATTTAGAGCCATGGTGACGTCGAATCTTTTTGCAAGCTCAAGGCGGTATGGGTTTACATCAGTTATAACAACAAATCTTGCACCTGCGTGTCTTGCGACTGCTGCTGCCATTATGCCTATTGGACCTGCACCGGTGATTAGAACATCCTCTCCAAGAACACTAAATGCAAGAGCAGCATGCACAGCATTTCCAAAAGGATCAAAACAGCACAGGACATCATCAGGTATCTTTTTATCGCAATACCACACATTAGTTTGCGGAATTGCAAGATACTCGGCAAACGCTCCCTGACGGTTCACACCAACCCCGCTTGTTTTCATGCATAAATGCCGTCTTCCTGCAAGGCAGTTCCTGCAAACGCCGCATACAAGATGACCCTCTCCCGAGACCAGATCCCCTATTTTGAAATCATGTACATTACTTCCTGTCGCAGCCACTGTGCCAACAAATTCATGCCCTATAACCATGGGTACCGGAATGGTTTTTTGTGCCCACTCATTCCATTTATATATATGTATATCCGTACCGCAAATAGCTGTTTTCTTAATCTTAATCAGTACATCATTTACACCCACTTCAGGAATCGGCACATCCTCTATCCACATGCCCGGTTCTTTATGTTTTTTTACCAATGCTTTCATTTTCAATGCTTCCCCCTACGCTATGTAAATCGGATACATATGTGAATTACCCGCTACTTATTCACATATCTACTATATCACTTTTATCCTTTTATTGCTCCCCCAATCATGCCTTCAATAATTTTTTTATTAAAGCAAATGTATATTAAAATGATTGGTAAAATGGCCAGTACCATTGCCGCCATTTTCATGGGGTAATTAGTTGAATACTGTGAGCTAAAGTTCATCAGCCCTAGGTTAAATCAAAATCATCATCCAATTTAGTTGCTTAATTTAGCATTTATGTGAGTTTCCACTAATAAATTTATCAAGGTCAGAACTATGGGGTCATGCCTTTGAAAAATTTATTTCGCTATGCTCTTTTTTCAATGCCGACGGATGAAGGGAAAGAGTCTCTTGTTATCATAATCTCTTGGTCCATACATTCAAGTATATTTTTCATAAACTTACATGCTTCATTACAGCCTCGTTATATCGCTGACAAATAAAGAGATTGCCGATTAGGTCATGTAAAGGTATAATGAAAAATATAATATGGTTATCACCCAGAAAATCACAAAGTGACTTTCTGATGAAATTTGAGACTTCTTAAATTTCATCAGCTTTCTTCCGAAGGCTGGATAACCATATTGTGATTGCACCAAGTAGCAGCGAGCTGCAGCTTCCTGCAGTTAAACCTGCGGGAAAAAGTCGTTTCACGACTTTCTGGGGAGCAATCAAAATATTACATATTGGGGTGTATTGCTATGTTTAAAAAAGAGTATGTTACAGTCCCGAACATTCTTTCAGTATCCAGAATAGTACTATTGCCAATATTGTTTGTTTTTATTTCACTTAGAATGTATTTTTCTTTTACAGTTGCTTATGCAATTCTGGGCATGACCGATATGTTTGACGGAATGATTGCAAGAAGATTCAACATGAAAACAGAAATAGGTAAACAACTCGATTCAATAGCCGACCTGTTCTTCTTCCTCTCATCGGCTTATTTTATCCATGTCCTGTATACCGACTATTTACAACCGAATATACCGTTGTTTTTTATATTTATGAGTATTTTTGTATTATCTTTTATTGTCTCATATATACGTTGCGGTAAAGTTATACTTCTACATACCTTTCTTGCAAAATTAAACGCTGTATTGGTCTATTTTTTGGTGATTGCTTCATACTTTTTAGATACAACCTATGTAATTACCTTTATTCTTTGCTCGTATATTGTCACATTTACCGAGGAAACATTTATGCTTGGAATATACGGTGATATAGATCCCGATACCTTGACAATATTCAGCTTGATGAAAGCAGGCAGGAAATAGAGGATGCATACCGTTCTGAACACTTACATGGCAAAGGGAAGGAGCAGGATTTCTTCTTCCTTAAAAATATGCTGCGATCAGGCTTCCCATTGCGGGAATTTCTTTACCCAAAGCACCCTTTATTGCTCTAACACGTTTATTAATTTGTACCTGCTTATTGTATTCATTACTATTTGGATAATCTCCGCTAATTATTAGTTTATCTGCATTCATGAGACAATCACTTTTATCCTTTTATTGCTCCCCCAATCATGCCTTCAATAATTTTTTTATTAAAGCAAATGTATATTAAAATGATTGGTAAAATGGCCAGTACCATTGCCGCCATTTTCATGGGGTAATTAGTTGAATACTGTGAGCTAAAGTTCATCAGCCCTAAGGGTATTGTTTTGTATCTTTCACTGCTAACCAGAATTAATGCAAACGGGAATTCGTTCCACCACTTTGTGAATAGCTGCAGGATTGCAACTGTAGTCAAAACAGGTGTGCATAATGGCATCACGATAGTAAACAGCATTCGAATAAACCCGCTTCCGTCCAAAACCGCTGCTTCCTCCATATCAATAGGAATACTATTTAGATAACCCTCTGTAAGAAAGACTGAAAAGGGCATTGCAACGGCAACATATGGAATAACCAAAGTAAACCGCTGATCAAACAACCCCAAATTTTTAAACTGAATAAACATGGGGACTAAAAGTGCATGAACCGGTATCAACATACCAAGAAGTATGCAGAAAGATATAACCTTTCTTCCCTTGAAATCAAATCTTGACAGAAAATATGCAATTACAAAGGAGAAAAATACAGCTATGACAAGTGAAACAACAGCATTAAATACGGAATTTTGATAATATGTTCCCATATGACTGATTCTGAAAGCATCGATATAGTTTTTTAACATAGGTTTTTCCGGTAAAGATATAATCGATCTGTTGAATTCCGGTGATGTTTTTAAGGATGAATAAATCATCCAAATAATCGGGAATATACATGTTATTGAAAATAGAATCATGATAAAATTTATTATAATAGCTCCTAATTTTCTTTTCTTTTTATGAAGCATCTTTTTTTCTACCTCCTATTATTAATTTGCTCACAACAATAAAAAACAAACTAATGATGAGGATTCCAATTGAAACTGTATTTCCATAAGCGATTCGACCTTGCTCAAAGGTTTTATTGTAAGCGAGTATGGCCATAACCATAGAGCTTGTTCCCGGACCGCCTTTAGTCATTACCAGGATATGATCGAACACCTGCATATTTCCTGAAATACATAGCATCAGACAAACCATAAGTGTATCCTTTATTAATGGCATAGTTATGTAAACTATTTTTCCCCATGGAGTTACGCCATCAATATCAGCCATTTCATATACTTCCTTTGATATTGCACTCATGCCGGCCATAATAATAACCATATAATAACCGATATACTGCCATATAAGTGGTATTGAAACAAAGTATATGACATGTTTCGGATTGTCCAACCACGGTAAAATCAAAAAATCAAGATTCAACTTTTCCAAAATGAAATTGATGAGTCCGTAATCCTTATTATACATCATCGTCCAGATAAACCCGATAATCACTGCTGAGAGCACTCCAGGGAAAAATATAACCGATCTATGAAGATTTTTAAACTTCAACATTTTCATATTGAGTATAGCTGCAAAAACCAATCCTATCCCTATCTGGCCTACAACACATAGAACCGTTATAATAACGTTATTTTTCAAAGACAGCCAAAATATTTTATCGTAAATCAGCTCAGCATAATTCGTGAACCCAACAAATTCGTCAATCCGCATTCCCTTAAAGCTTAAAAAGCTGTACACTAGAGATGAAGACAGCGGTAAAATTACCGTAAAAATGTACCATACAATTCCTGGTGCGAACAGCAGAATGAATATCCCTTTCTTTGGACGCAGCATTTTATTTGTCATGATTTGTCCTCCAATTTTGTTAGTTAATTGCACTAGGAGCCTGCTCGGAAAGCCATTATTACTAATAAATATAAAAAACATTCATTTTTTAACGACCCTATGCGGGTTTCAGGGCTGTACTTTTTATAAATATTCATCAAAATCGAGTTTCCGAGCAGGCTCCTAGCAATTAAGGCTAGCCGGGTTTTTAGCAATCGGCTAAAAATACGCACTAAGGCAAGGTTTTATGGGTGTTTGATTCAATGAGCGCTTGCGCGAATTGTGCGCCAAAACGCGGGCGCTGAAAGCGC
>DAIPML010000220.1:0-2702 GCA_036768735.1 Clostridiales bacterium
TTAAACCTGCAGGAAAAAGTCGTTTCACGACTTTCTGGGGAGCAATCATAATATTACTCAAATAGTATTAATCAAAAGTTTACTATGACCCGCAATTCACACAATTGCAAATAAAATCATGCTTAAGCCTTAAATATGTTAGTAGGTATAATAGAAATATTAATTTATATGTTATGTTTTGTCAAGAAAACAATCGAATTATTCACTTTATTGAAGATTTGGAGTTACAGTTCACAGGTAACTATAAAGACGTGTCTATGAAATAAATAGTTACTGTCAGCTGGTTCTTATGTAGTTGAGTAAGAACTGTCATGTTTTCCAGTGGGTATGTGCTATAATCCACGAGTTATTAATCCCGTTACTATTCTGTAAGCATTTCACTAACACTTGACTAATAAATAAAAGACTAAGACAAAAAAAAGACAAACAAAGTAACTTAATTTATGTAAACAACATAGGATGTACTACGATCATTATATTTTAGGAAGGTGTGTTACCATGAAAGATGTTGATACCTTGATTTTCGCTGGAAACAGCTGTACCGGGACTAGTATTGCTATTCCGGTTATGCCGGATTATCCGCAGTTGGCTCAAACCTATACGCCTTATCAGATTTACAGAGGAATCCTGCCCGCAATAGAAGGACTTCATAAAGGAACAATTTTTCCAGAACTATATAGACCTTATCCATAAATATTATAGAAAGGAAGTGGTGACATATGAATGAGCGCCAAAAGCTTTTAGAACAGATCATGGCTTATGACTTCTGTATGATTGATTTAGGACTATTTTTAGATACACACCCATCCGATGCAAACGCACTTAAGGATTACCGGACTTGTTTTGAAGAATCTGAAAAATTACGAAAGCTTTATGAGGAAAAATATGGCCCGCTTAGTCTTAGACACATGCCAAATACAAGATGCTGGCAATGGATTGACATGCCGTGGCCTTGGGACAGGGAGGCGTAAATTATGTGGTATTATGATAAAAAACTAGAATATCCAATCAATATTAAAAAATGCGATCCACGAATGGCAAAATATATAATCACGCAGTATGGTGGGCCTGATGGTGAGCTAGCAGCTTCGTTACGCTATTTAAGCCAACGCTTTCACATGCCTACAAAAGAAACACAAGCAATATTGAACGATATAGGTACAGAGGAACTAGCTCACTTGGAAATGATAGGAACAATGGTTCATCAGCTAACAAAAGGAGTGTCTGTTGATGTTATAGAAAAAGCAGGTCTTGGCGCTTATTATTCCGACCACGACCGCGCAGTTTATCCTGTAAATGCTTCAGGAAGCCCCTTTACTGCGGCATATATACAATCCAAAGGGGATGTTGTTGCTGATTTGGTTGAAGATATGGCTGCTGAGCAAAAAGCGAGGGCAACATATGAGTATCTTATTAATTTAGCCGACGATCCTGATATCAAGGATCCTCTGCGATTTTTAAGAGAGCGCGAAGTTGTACACTTCCAACGCTTTGGAGAAGCACTGCGAACCGTGGAGGAAGTTATGGGAAAAAAGAAATATTATTAAAATTTATGGCTGTCAGATAGAGTGTAGAAAGCTCTACCTGACAGTTTATACAAGAAGTATAACCTCGCAAGAGTTATGAGATTTTTTTTGCTTCACCTCTATCATTCCAGGAAATATATTGACATGCATATTTAAGTAAAGTATAATTCGAAAAAAAAGTGCTAAACTGAAATTGACATTATGGGCACAGCCGACGATAAAACCGCCCTTTTCTGTGAATGCAAATGGACAAACGAAAAGGTTGACACAGGTGTTCTTGATACACTTATTGAAAGAAGTAGGTTGTTCAGCTTCACCAATGTTTATCTTTATCTTTTTGCCAAAACGGGCTTCACGCAAGGCTGTATAGATAAGGCAAAAGACCTTGGAAATGTGATACTTGTAACTTTTAATGAGATGGTGAAATAACCGATGAAATTCAAATGGAGAGCCAATGACATGTGTATAGATTTAAGGCATCTCATCCATATGCAGTCTAACCAACGAATAACCGTTCGTATGCAGACCATTAGATGCCTCTGCAAGAATTATGTTATCATCCTTTATCTTTGAACCATCTATAATCTAAAACATATCGCTCCAAGTTAAGATGAAATAAATGATGATACTTTTTTACTATCAAGCATATTGAACCTCCAATATAATCATTGTATCTTGACGAATTATAATAATCAATAACCGAATTATTGAATGAGTACACTGCATTCAACTTTAAGTTGAGTGTAGTCGCCCCTATCCTCCGTGCATGCTGTCAAGAAAAAAATTTTTCTTCTTGACAAAAATAATTTACCGTATTATGATGATACCAACAAATTAATAAACAAACCGTTGAGAAAGAAGAGTAAGCTTTAGTGCGACATTTCAGAGAATCGCTGTTGGTGGGAATGCGATATGAAGTTTTTAGCTGAATGGACTTTCGAGGGCAACCCGAACTGATAGTAGGCGTTGACGGAAACCATAGCCGTTATTTGTATGGCATATATGTTTGTATATGATTAAGGTGGACTTTTGTCAAATTGAGTGGTACCGCGGTTTTTATTCGTCTCAAGTATGTAAATGCTTGGGGCTTTTTTATTGTAAAGATTTAGGCACCGGGCATTATCAACAATCTTTAGTGCGTTAATGTACAGGATCGCATAAATGTGCAGGATCGCA
>DAIPML010000220.1:2802-6004 GCA_036768735.1 Clostridiales bacterium
CAGGATCGCATAAATGTGCAGGATCGCACTAATGAAGTGAAATCAATTTGATTTTGCGAATAAAATATTCCACTCGTGTTTGTAACATTTCATATAAGACTTAATGGTACCGCAAACACACTAACCTGTTGTTGTTACCTTTATGCCATAAAGTTTAAATGTTACAGACCATAAGTAGACGAAGCCGGATAACGGATTGGATAATACGGAGCAGTAGTATCAATATTAAAACGAAAATGAAACGAAGCATAACCGACTATTATGAAAACACTTATTCCGATAACGGAATGGATTGAAGGGGGATTCTAAAATGAAAAAAATTATTACAGCTATTATTGCAATTCTACTAATAACAATGCTTGCAGGCTGCAGCGGCACCATCACCATTGGTATTGGTCAGTTTGCAGAGCATGGCTCACTTGACAACTGCCGGGAAGGTTTTCTTGCCGCTCTTGCTGAAGAGGGTTTTAATGAAGGCAGCAACCTTAAAGTCATCTACGATAATGCACAGGCTGACGGCGGAATCGCTTCTCAGATAGCGAACAACTATGTCGCAAACAAAGTAAATCTAATATGTGCAATTGCAACTCCTATGGCACAGAGTGCTTTTGGGGCAGCAAAGAATACAAACATACCTGTAATATTTACAGCTGTTACCGATCCGGTTCTTGCTGAGCTTGCAAAGGAAGATAAAACTCCAAATGGCAATATAAGCGGAACCAGCGACAAGCTTCCCGTTGAAAAACAGCTTGACATGATTCGTGCGATATTACCGGATGCTAAAACAATTGGAATTATGTATAGCACCAGTGAAGTAAATTCTATTTCAGCAATTGAAGAGTACAAGGCAGCTGCAGAGCAATACGGCTTTGAAATTGTTGAAAGTGGTATTTCAGTCATAGCAGATATACCACTAGCAACAGATAATCTTTTGCAAAAGGTGGATTGCCTGAACAATCTTACCGATAACACCGTTGTCAGCTCTCTCCCTATTATTCTCAATAAGGCAGCTGAAAAAAACATTCCTGTATTCGGCAGTGAGGTTGAACAGGTTAAAATCGGGTGTCTTGCTACTATCGGTCTGGATTATTTTGACCTTGGTAAGCAGACAGGAAAAATAGCTGCAAAGGTTCTCAAGGGTGAGAAAAAGGCTAGTGAAATACCCTTTGAGATTATTGAAGAGGCTGCCTTTTACGGGAACACAAAAGTAGCTGAAAATCTTGGAATCGCACTACCGGATTCGCTTGTTAATTCTGCAAAGGAAATGTTTGATGAAATAGCTGAGGAATGATAGCTCTATGCAGTGTGTATTAGGTTTAGGTTATTTCGAAGCTAAAATACTGAAAAATGTGATTTAAGAAAATTGTTTTTGCTCTAAGCCGAGGAAAAGATTGAAACTGCTTTTTGAAGAACAAGCAAAATCAAAGATTGCAGAATTTTGCAATTAATTATGTATCAAACGAAGCGAAAGGAAAGGATATAGGCAATGTTAACAATTTTACTTGGAGTACTGGAAGAGGGTCTTGTGTATGCAATCATGGCGCTCGGTGTGTATATTACGTATAAGATACTGGATTTTCCGGATCTGTCTGTTGACGGGACTTTTCCCCTTGGTGGAGCCATCACTGCAGTTCTCATCGTAAAGGGTGTCCATCCTGTTGTGACATTGTTTATCTCCTTCCTTGTTGGTGCTCTGGCCGGCCTGCTTACAGGAATTATTCATGTTAAGCTAAAGGTTAGAGATCTACTATCTGGTATTATCATGATGACAGCTCTTTATTCTGTAAACCTAAGGATAGCCGGCAGAGCAAATGTCGCCATATTCACAAGAGATACCATTTTTAATAATGCTTTTTTTGATAACGCTATACCGGATGCTTTCAGACCTTACCTGATAGCTGCCATATTGTTTGTTATAGTTATTATTATGAAAAGCCTTCTGGATATTTACCTGAGAACAAAATCGGGATATTTGCTGCGAGCTGTAGGTGATAATGATGCTCTTGTCACTTCTCTTGCCGAGGATAAGGGCACTATAAAAATTATTGGGCTCTCTATTGCAAATGCCTTTGTTGCTCTTGCAGGCAGCATTTATACACAGAAAAGCGGCTTTTTTGAAATCTCAACCGGCACAGGCACAATGGTTATAGGGTTGGCAAGTGTAATAATCGGAATCAATTTAATGAAAAAGATATCTTTTGTTAAGGCAACAACTGCTGTTGTTATCGGCTCGGTTATCTATAAGCTTTGTGTCTCAGTTGCTATTCAAATGGGGATGGCAGCTTCCGATTTAAAAATGATTACCGCAGGTCTTTTCCTCATTATTCTTGTTGTAAGCAATGATAGAAAAAGGAGGGCTAAGGCAAATGCTTGATTTAATAAATATCAATAAGCAGTATAATCCGGGAACTGTAAATGAAATGTGCTTGTTTCAGAATTTTAACCTTTCAATACAGGCGCAAGAGTTTGTATCTGTCATTGGCAGTAATGGTTCCGGAAAAACATCAATTCTGAACATTATCTGCGGAAGTATTCCAATCGATGACGGAAGAATTGTTGTTAATGGAAATGATATTACGGAAATTCCAGAATTCAAAAGGAGTCGTCGGATAGGTCGAGTTTATCAAAACCCTGCAATGGGCTCCTGTCCCGGAATGACTATCTTAGAAAACATGTCTTTAGCTGATAACAAGGGAAAATCCTTTAACCTTAGCCGAGGGACAAACAAAGCGAGGATTGAATATTACAGAGAAATCCTGTCAAGCCTAAGCCTTGGGCTTGAAGACAAGCTGCACGTCACTGTCGGCTCGTTATCGGGCGGGCAACGGCAAGCTCTGGCGCTTTTGATATCCACAATGACACCAATTGAATTTTTAATCTTAGATGAGCATACAGCCTCACTTGATCCAAAAACAGCAGAGCTGATTATGATATTAACAGATAAGATAGTGAAGGAGAAAAAGCTTACTACCATCATGGTAACCCACAATCTGCGTTACGCTGTGGAATATGGTAACAGACTATTAATGATGCATCAGGGAAACATTGTGATTGATCTTGCGGGTGATAAGAAAGCAGCAATATCAGTTGAAGACATACTGGAAAAATTCACTGAAATAAGCATCGAATGCGGAAATTAAAATAATGATAATATGATTGCTCCCCAGAAAGTCGTGAAACGACTTTTTCCTGCAGGTTTAAC
>DAIPML010000221.1:0-6004 GCA_036768735.1 Clostridiales bacterium
TTTATCAACTTTTATGAACTAAAATTGGCAAGTTAGCAACTTGCGAAACTTGAAGAATAAATTTTTTATTAGAGCACATTTATGTGATCTTAAATATTTAGACGAATCCACGACCAATCTTTGATTATGATGTTGAAAGGATCTGTTTAAATCGAAATAAACAAAAAACTATGAAGAATTTACTATATCTATTTTTTTTATTATTTTCAATCTCGTGCTGGTCACAGAATAATGAAACTAACGTTATTTATTTAAGCGACTTCTTAACTGATAATCAGGCATTAGATGACGCCACGCCAGCTATAAGAGCAGCAGTAAGCAAATGTATAGAGACTAAAGCTAAGAAGCTAATACTTCCTGGAGGTAAGCTCAATCTAAAACATCATAAGGCACTTGAAAAATATCAGTTTATCAGTAATAACGATCCCGGGTTGAAACGAATTGCATTTGACCTTGTTAATATGAATAACTTCACGATTGAAGGGAATCAGACAACCTTAATGTTTACAGGATTCATATCCCCTTTTAACTTGGAAAATAGCTCAAATATTACAATCAGAAACCTTTCAATTGATTATACCCGCACTTTTCATTCCGAAGGCGAAATTGTGGACAAGGGATCCGGATGGTTAGAAATTAAATTTCCAGAAGATTATATTTCTGAAATATCTAACGATTGCCTCTATTTCAGGGACAATAACTATATCTATTACCCTTTTTCCAGTTTGTTAGAGTTCGATAAGATCAAACACGAACCAGCTTATATGGCTAAAGATTATTGGCTTTCTAAGCAAACTATCAATGCAGAAAAAAAAGAAAATGGAAATATCCGTATAAAACGTGAAGATTTAACAGGTACTGTAGGTAATATTCTTGTATTCGGAGCTGCTGCACGGTATCATCCCGCGTTTACTTTGGATAATTGTAATGGTGTGAACTTCTATAATATGAATATTTTTCATTGTGGAGGAATGGGTATCATTGCGCAAAAGAGTCGTGACATTGAACTTAATAAGGTTAATGTGATAACTAGCCCAAGCAGTGGTCGTATAATAAGTACAACAGCCGACGCCACACATTTCGTAAACTGTGGTGGCTATATACGAATGATTGATTGTGTATTTGAAAATCAAAAAGATGATGCCACAAATATTCATGGATGGTATATGGCAGTGGATGAAATCATAGATGAAAATACCCTATTGCTGCGCTGGAAAAATACAGGTCAATTTGGAATCAATTTTATTAAATCCAACGACAAATTGGAGTTTGTGGACAATGAAACAATGGTCACTTATGCGTACGCAAAGGTTAAGCACGTAGAACAACTCAATAAGGAATATTCAAAAGTAATATTTGAAGAACCACTCCCAAGAGAGATCAAGAAGAATCATGTAGTTGCGGCAGATGACTATTATCCGGATATATTGATTCGAGGGTGTCGCATTCAAAAAAACCGGGCTAGAGGCATGCTGATTGGATCTCGCGGAAAAGTAGTTATAAGGAATAACTATTTCCACACGGCAGGTGCGGCAATTTTGTTTGAAGGAGACGGTAATTTTTGGTATGAACAATCTGGCGTTAAGGATGTCTTAATCATTGACAATATTTTCGAAAACTGTAATTACGGCTATTCAAACTGGGGTAGAGCGTGTATTGCTGTAGGTAGCGGAATACCAGACCGCAAGGGCGGATATTATCACCATAATATAAGGATTGTGGATAATAAATTTCGCATTTTTGATCCTCGAATCCTATATCTTCACAATGTTGATGGTTGCATATTCAGTGGAAATAAAATTGAAAAAACCACGGATTATACATATACGTTGTCAGAGACGCGTAACTTTGTTTATGATGATTGCATCAACATTAATATTGAAGAATAAAAGAGAATAGAAAAATAAATTTGACATAAATGAAGAAAACTATTGTATTTTTATTGATAATATTTGTTTTAGTAGTTAAAACAGAAGCACAATTAAAGTTACCTGCACTTCTGAGTAGCAATATGGTTCTACAGCGAAATACAGAAGTGAATTTATGGGGAGAATCTGCACCACATAGTAAGGTTACAATTTCAACTTCCTGGGACAATAAAGAATATTTCGTAAAATCTGATCATCAAGGTAAATGGAGAACAAAGGTTAACACGGTAGATGCAGGAGGGCCATATAAAATAATATTCAAGGTTGATGATGAAAGTATTGCATTGGATAATGTATTGCTGGGAGAGGTTTGGATAGTTTCCGGGCAGTCTAATATGGAAATGCCAATGGGTGGATTTATGTATCAACCAATAGACAACTCACTCGACAACATTATCGAGTCCAATCAATATCCCAATATTAGATTGTTTACAGTACCTATTAAATCATCTGAAAAACCACTATATGATTGTGAGTCTGAGTGGCATGTTTCTTCACCAAAATCTGTCACAAATTTTAGTGCAGTCGGGTACTTTTTCGGAAAGACCATTTCAAAAGTTCTAAATATACCTATTGGGTTGATATCCAGTACTTGGGGGGGATCCAATATAGAAAGTTGGATGACTTATTCGTCTTTAGATTCAATAAAAGGAATTGACCATGATTTTGCAAAATCAGGCAAATCTGAAAACAGTATCCCTGAGCGATTATTTAATGGTATGATTGTGCCAATATCAAATTTTACTGCAAGGGGTTTCATTTGGTATCAGGGAGAGTCTAACCGCAAAAACTGGTATGATTATAAAGAACTTCAAATCGCATTGGTTAAATTGTGGCGAAAGAGCTGGAAGAATCCGAACATGCCATTTTATATTACCCAATTGGCACCTTATAATTATGAAGGCAAAGATCTCAGATCCCTACCTTTGGTAATTGAGGCGCAGTACAAGGCTATTGAGGAAATTCCATATTCCGGTATAGCAGCTACCACCGACTTGGGTAATCCCACTTGTATTCATCCACAAAAGAAACAGGATATAGGACAACGATTAGCTTTTTTAGCATTGAAAAACGATTATGGGGTAGAGGGACTACCTGCACCGGCGCCAACATTTAAATCATTCGTTCGTGATGGAAAAAAAATGATATTGAGTTTTAACAATGTTTCTAAAGAGTATGACTGGAACAATCCCAATAGTTTTAAAGGGTATTCAGATGATGGTTATATTAAACCAAAAGGTTTTGAGATTGCGGGGTCAGACGGTATATATTATCCAGCAGAAAGCAACTATCAGTGGTGGAAGAATACTATTGAAGTATGGTCTGACAGTATCGACAATCCAGTTGCTGTCCGCTATGCATTTAAAAATTATTGTAGAGATGCAAATGTGGTTACTCTATTGGGACAACCTTTGGCTCCGTTCAGAACTGATTCTTGGGAGGTGAAAGATATTGGAGAAATAAAATGATACCGGTAAACATTGTTATGGTAAAACTCCAATGCAAACATGGAAAGATAGTTTTCATCTGACAAAAGAGAAAATGTTGGACACTCTGAATCAAAATTTTGTATCCTCGACTCCGTCGGATGAAGAGGAAACGGGCGCTGCTGGAGAAGCAACTTGTCAGAAATAATCCGACTGGCTGGAATGGCCGAGGGGGTGAAAATACCCCCTCTTACCACTTTCCCATTCCGGTCAGCTATGTCTCAAAAAACTCAAATCCATAAATTAAAAAATGCCCACTGTCAGATCAAGTCTGAACTATAACAGTTCAAGTCGGTTAATTTCAGTCCTAATTTCTTCAATAACTTCAGGATTCATTATCACCTTTTTTTCATTTGCTTTGGACGAGAAAATGTAAAATACCTTTCCACCAAATTCATTCTCAAACTTTTCATGTGTCTTTTGTTGTAAACCTTTTTCTTTGAAAATTTGAGATAGTTGAATTCCTTGATTAAGTGGCTTTATCTGCAATCCAATAAATTTTTCTTTAATCTTGATGAAAAAGTCAACATTAAAAAGTCTGTCCCACTTGTCCGGTGCTGGTTCAATTTTGTAACCAAGTTCCTGCTCAAGTTGACCATAAATTGTTTTTATCTCAGTCCAATAGCCATCAAAGGTTCTGTCGATGACAAGTTGAAACATATAGTCAATGCAGTCTTGTTCGGTGATTTCTTCAACTTCTGCTGAAATGACTTCTGTTATCTTGATGTAGAGTTTTTTACCAAGGTCAATTATGTGGTCTTTGGAACGGACATTAGAGAGATAGTATTCTCTCCACTCTTCCAAAGTTTTTGGTTCACATTGCCTTATGCTTTCTGATGTTGGCCCAACATTTCTTTTGAAGTTTAATTGAAAGCGATTCATCGCACTATTTAAAATCCATTCTTTAGCCATTTGTTGTCAATTTTGAAAATTTATCTTTGTATTTGAAATTAATCGATGAATCCACTTCTACTAACCCTTCTTTAATTAAATGTGCATTTATAAAGGTCTTGTTTTTTAAATATAAATAGCATAAAAGATGATTATCTTGGTCATATTTGATTTCATCATACTTCATAAAAACCTTTTGACCTTTTGTTTTGTCATAAAGAAACTGCTTGGCAGAACTATTAGCGCTTTTCTTTTCTTTAACCCCAATAAGCCTGACTACAAGGTCATTATTCAGTTTCACCAACTCGGAGCTAATGATTTCTTTTACTGTGTAATAATCTTCTCGTTGACCGCTGTTCTTGTCTATTCTTGAACCAAATTGAAGCTTCTTAGGGTCAACCTTTTTATCAAGATTTTGAAAATCAACAAAGCGATAAGGTAAGTTCTCAAACTCATTTTCAATGTCGATGTTGATTACGTCTTTTAGAAGCTCATAAGTTGTTCCTGCTATATCAGATTGCTTAATATTTAATTTGTCTTTTGCAATTTCAATAAATTCGGGGTTTATTTCATATCCAATTGAGTTTCTTTCCAAATTCCTTGCAGCTAAGGAAGTTGTACCGCTACCCATAAATGGGTCTAAAACTGTTTCACCTTTAAAGGCAAACATTTTAATTAGTCTTTTCGGCAACTCTTCAGGAAACATTGCGATATGTCCATCTTGTCTTGCACCACCAAAATTCCAATGACCTGCAAAATATTCTTTCCACTCTTCGGTAGTCATTTTGGATTGCTCTTTTATCTCTTTACTGACCTTTGATTTGGAAGTGCCTAATTTTTTGAAAATTAATATAAATTCATAGTCAATAGAGAGAATACCATTCCTTGGTGTCGGAAAACTTCCCATTAATGATGCTCCACCTGTTGTATTGGTAGTGGTTTGCTTTTGCCAAATAATAGCCCCCATATAATCAAACCCAATGCTTTCACAGAATTTGATTATTTCAGTTCGGATAGGTATTACTTTGTAACGTCCATAATAAACAGCCCTAGCAAATTGGTCGCCTATATTCACGCATAGCCTGCAACCGTTGTCAAGAACCCGATAACATTCTTTCCAAACAAGATTGAGGTTATTTATATAGGTTTCGTAATCTTCGTGATATCCTATTTGATTCTCTGTTCCATAGTCCTTTAGCTGCCAATAAGGTGGCGAAGTTATGACTAAATGAACAGACTTGTCGGGGACAAGATTCATTTGTCGACTGTCTCCATTTATTATTTTATGTGTCGTCTTCACTTTAAGTGTCTATTTAATCGTTGTTGTCTGCAAAGGTAGTCATAATATAAAGTTTTCTGCTCGATTTATAGGGTTTCTTAGCCTTGAACCTAATGTGTTATTTACGTAATAAAAATCTAACTTTCTTAAATACAAATTGATAACATTCGTGTAACCACCCATGCCTTGGCTTAACAGAATCTGTTAATAAAATTTTTTATTAAGTAAACAGTTACGTAGATACTTTGTTGAAAAGAGAATGTCCAGTTTTTTGTGTAATAAACTGGACAAAATATGATTTTAATTGAAACGATTTGTCAAGTAAATGGAGCAAAATACTTGACAGGATCAAAAGAATTATTATCTTTGCGTTATGAACTTATCAACGCAAATACAAAAACAAATAAAACGGTTTCCCG
>DAIPML010000222.1:0-5992 GCA_036768735.1 Clostridiales bacterium
CTTTATTATAGCGGCAACGGCAGTTCCAACATCTATACCGCAAGCCCTGCCTAACACTTTCATACTGTCCGTCTTACGGATCTCTATGTTTTTAGCTCTGCACATATCAATAGCCCGAGCAACAACCCTGTCATCCGCATCTTCGGCAATATAAACCGCCTGAACTCTGCCCGCTTCCACAGCTCTTAGTGATTGTTTCAACCCTACTGTTTTACTGTGTTGCTTTAATTCATCCAGCACGATTATATTTCCCTCCAAAATTCTTCATTTTGACATTTCCAAAAAATCAGTAGTCAATATCGTTTTCAGGAGCCTTATTATTTCACAACAAAACTGCCTTTTACAATCAAATCTTAATTATCAAATTTCAGCATACCTTAACCAACTGTTTCGGAGCACTACAGATCTTACATTATTTAATTAAGTAAGCTGCGTACGCAAAAACAGCATGATAATCATGCTGAAATAGGCACTGAATCATTGTATCACCCGCACCTTTTATTTGTCAAGATGTTTTACTTCATTTTTCGCCCTTTTCTTCCTCGCTGGCAAAATGAACTTGACCATTTTTACCATAAACCAATTTACCCACATTTATCCACCTTTTCGCATTGTTTACGCTGCATAATGCATGTTAATCGCATTTATAACAGAGTAGAAATCCATATCTACGATCTCCAGCACATCATCATTGTCAAATCCTACGTTTAGCACAAACAAGAAGTTAGAAAACTCATAAATCTTCTCAAACCCTACATTTGTCAAGTTCTCACATATCCTGTCTGCCTTTGAAAGCAAGAGCAGATATTGGTATTGATCGTCAATTTCTTGAGTTCTACCATTTGGGTGAGCATAATTCAAGTGCTGTGTTGGGGTTAGCGCTATAATATTTTCCAGATAGTAACAGATCTCAGGATATATTGCTTCAGGGAATATATGGTGTATATGTGTGGCTTTATCGTGCATATGAGCCGTTTCAAGATGTTCTGTCAGACCACTGCGATTTTGGTCATTAAACAATCTAAGATACCTTTTGGCTTTAGTAGATTGATAATGGTAGTAGGCTTTGTTAACCTCAACCTGATGAGTCGCTGCATATTCTTTTCTTGTAACGCCCTTGGGTTTATCCGCATAAACATCTCTGAAATTGTTACGATTATACATCAACATATCGTAGGTAATGTTTTGTTCCGAAATTCTGCCTTTCTCAGTTCCGTAAGAATTATTGAAATATGCCAACGGATTCAATACTTTAATAAAAATACGATTGCATTCGACAACACCGTTTATTTTGGTATGCTGAATTATAAAACTCGAAAATGTTTGCTTTACATTCTGATAAGCTTCTCTTGTTTGTCTTGCAAAATATTCCTCAAAAACAGAATATATACCGCTATCTTTAAGCACTTTTTCAATATATGTTTTCAAGAAAAACAAGGCGTTTCTTTCCCTTAAGGCGATATATTCTAATAATTCTATATTGTTGACCCTATAAAAGTTTCGGGTGCCTTTCTTGTTTTTAGTAAGAACCTGAGCATTAGCTAACATTTCCATAGGTTGCTGAAAAAATTTATCATATTCATTTTTTGCTACTTCACTCTCTACCCCTAGCTTCTTAAAGATAGATTCAACATTTTCAACGGTGTAATTATAGTGCCAAATATCCTGTGTTGTAAAAGTGCTGTGCGCATTTTCAAGAGCATAGTTGTATATACAATCTGCAACAACCGTAACTACATCAGCAGCACACTTTTGGTCTATCCATCTACCATTACCGGATTTTCTTATGTCGTAATCGTATAGATTACAAAAATCTATTATAGCTTGTTGTGTTAACATTTCTCTTGCCTCATTTCATTAGTTCAAATATTGACAGCTGAGCATTATCTTCATCATTCAATTTTTCCGTTATAGGTACTTTCTTGTCTTTATCTCGTAGAAGTCCGTAAAAGAAAACCGAACATACATCCACATTTAAAGACCTCGTTTGATAATTTCTTGCTACCTGATAAAATTTTCTATATTCTTGAGTTGAAAAAAACTCCATTTGTGTTTCAGTTGGAACGATATCACCTTTGGGAATAAGTATGGCTAAAGAACCATTTACAAGGGTGTTCTTTGGCTTTTTTATCATTCGGGGTTTATATGTCATATTTGGAGTAAGATATACATTGTCACGCTGTAAATATTCAAACACTGAAAGAGAGTTAGCCACATCATAGGCAATATAGGAATCATACCCGTCAATATCCATCACTGTTTTGCCGTCATCACTAATATTACGTGATTTAAGTACACGAATTTCCCCCCCAGTAGTAAGTATTTTGTTGGTTATCTGCCTATCTCTAAACACTTTAAACACATTGAAATCAAGCTTCTTGCACACCGAGTCAAACTCTTTATCACGGTAAATAATCCAATATGGTAGCTTATCATCAAAAATATATTTTTGCGGTTGAGTAAAATATTTACCGTGTGTAATTGATGTAACATGTGTATTAGTAGGGCGACCCAAGTTATTGATGAAAATAGCCAATGTCTCAACAAGAACACCCGGAAAACCTTTTTCACCAAAATCAATTATGCAATCAACAGCTTTTTCAGCAATATAACTTCTTGTTTTTGCAAACTCTGGAGTGTTCAGCAAAAACTTTGGAAACACTAAGGCAATGTAGTTTCCAATGTTCATTGCCTTGTCCAAAAAGAAAGAACAAATATTGGTTGTGTCCGTATTCATTGAATTGCGTCGATAAACGCTCAACATTTTGTTGCTTGACTTCATTTTGTAAAACGGAGGGTTTCCTATTACATAATCATATTTTGTTTCAAAATTGTGCAACAAAAAATCATCAGCAATAAAGTTTATTGTACAGCTATCGGGAATTAGATAGTTTTTTAATATCAACTGTGCTATTTCCAAACTATGTGAATCAATATCAACTACATCAAGAACGATCTCTTTTCCCTCAAATTTTTTTATAATAAGAGGAATAAAATTACCTACACCGACAGATGGTTCAAGAATTCGTACTGCCTCTTTTCCCGTATCAGGTAAGGATTTCATCATTTCGGTAATCAGAGATTTACTCGTAAAATAAGCAGCGTTGTCCGTATGGCTTGTATTCGCCAATTCAGCGATTTTCCCTAATGTTGCAGCAGATAAGCACATAGCATTCTCAGAGATAAAATTCTTTAAATTTTCAAACTCGGAGAGATTATGTTCGCTAATAATTTTATTTATTGTTGTTCTGTTAAGAGGTGGATGCGATAAAACATCAGCAATTTTTTTAGAGATAGCTTGGAAAATTGCTGTAGGAACTGCCTCGCCCAATGACTGCCTAATTTTAATTTCTTCTTTTTTTAGAAAAGCTCTTTTCTTTGCTACAGGCAATGAATTCAAAGTGTCTAAATCTAATTCTACCCATTTGAAAGAACAAGGCACAGTCATCATGAGCATCAATTCTCTAATGCTGAAAACTCTGTCATCCCTCGGATGAACAGTATTTTGACTTGCCATTTGGTCATTTCTTGTATGAATACAAGGACCGACTTTATCCCAATACTGTCTTTTGTACTTATCGCCGTTTTTTTGCTTATTAATTACAATTTTCCCATCAATAATTTGATGGGGTTTTTTACTATCATCGGTGTTATCAAATGCAGATTGTCCCTCTATAATGTCAGAGATCCACGCTCTCATATGCTCCGGGTAAGTCCTAAAGGCGTGATAAATATCTTTATCATCAATTTCACCGAATTCTTTTAACGATTTTAGGTCACCGATTACCTCTCTTAGCGTACGCTCTTTGATAAGGTCAGGATATAGCTCAAACGGGGAAACTTCATCAGCATAGTCTTTGGACACACCGATAACAACGGTTCTTTGTCTGCTTGAGCAAGCACCATAGTTTTTAAAATTGATTATACGAGATGTGTAGGAATATTCTTCCCCTAAATTGTTTTCAATAGCTAACGCTATTGTTTTGTCGTTTCCATCAACATCAGTACAAATGGTTTTCATAAAAGCAGGAACATTCTCAAAAATAAAAAATCGAGGATTAATCTTCTTAATAATCTTTATGGATTCGATTACCAACGAATTTCTTATAATTTCGGTAGAGCTTTTCTTATGGTTCGCAACAGACATACCTTGACAGGGGGGGGTTGCAACAACAACATCGACACGAGAGACGTTCTCCCTCTTTTCCCACAGGTCGACCTGCGAGTATAACGCACTTTTAGTGCTATCATCAGTTATATCACCACATATATATCCGCTTTCATATTTACACTTACGATTATACTTTTGAATATCTAGTCTTCTTGTAATTAACTCATTTGTTGCTACACAATCAAAACCTTCTAGCTTGAAACCGTAGCACCCAATACCTGCGCTACTAAACAAACTAATATATGTAGGCTTATTGTTCGTTTTCATTTTTTTATACCTTCCTTAAACAGCTTGTTTATCTGCGGGGGAGTACTTCCATAATATTATTAAATGACTATAGCTTTTAGTCAGTAATCTTTTGTTAATTGTATATGTGCCCTATATAATAAGGCTGCATACCTTTGCTCAGACCACACTGTGAATATCTGCATAACTTCGCAAAGATAAAGTATACTGAACAAACAACATAGTCGTTTATTATTATTTTGCAATCAAGTGAAGAATGACTTGTACTTTAAAAAAGCATCCACCTCCCACTTGAACCGAACTTATGTTCTCATTATACCACATATGAAAGTGCATTACAACATTTAACAGAAAACAATTTTTGAACGGTCGGAAATAATCACCTTACATTGGGTGTTGCCTTCCATCTTCCACCTCATCAATAATGTTTTCCAGATAGCTGTCTAATTCGTCTGGTGTAGTTTCAGTCCAGTCCGCCTGACGTTCTTCCTCGACAGCCAGCAGTTCTTTGCGCAGCTTTAGTAGCTTCTCACGGCGGACAAACGTATCTATATCTATAACCACAAGATCACTCTCGCCGTTTTTAGTAAGATAAACAGGTTCTCCGGTAGATCTACATAAATCCGCTATCTCATTGTAATTCTGTCGGATGCTTGCGGGAGATTTTATCTGCATGGCATCAACTCCTTGTAATAACATTCTAACCATATTAAAATAACAGAAGAAATTGCTTAGACCCGTTTTTTGCGAAGCAAAATAACGTACTCTAACTTATGTTCTAGCGTAGCAAGTTATATTTTCAACACACCTATGCTGCATAGTTGGGAGTAAAGGATTTTGCTTGCAAAATCCAGCAAACCCGGAGCGTACCAACTGGAACGCCCCGCCAAGAAGGATAACCCCAGTTACTGGAACGCTCCGACTGAGTGATCCGCAATGTTTTGACTCGCCACTTGTTGTGTGTAATAGGTACCCGCCACCTATAGAGGTGATATCCCTGCATTATGGTACAAGCTTTAATGCGTTTTTTGAATATATTTTTTCGAGCACTTCATTCTGTAAGCCAAGACTGTTTAAAAACTCCTGATGCTTATTATCGAAATAGTCTCTTGCATATAACACTCTGTCCTGGAATTCTACAAGAAACTTTTTTGCAAACTCAGGATCGCGGCTTAATGCATTACATCCTGATCCTGCCGACATATCGCAATACAGGTTAGGATACTTTCTTAGCATATCGATTATTTTACCACCTGGCTCTACTTTCCCGGTGGGATATGGTTCTTTGTCAAATTTGTCGTCACCTGAAATATGTGCCCAAAACCCAGGCGCATGACCAAGGAAAATTGTTTCCGGGCAGGCTTTAATTACTCTTTCAAATGCTTCTATACCTCCCCCATACCAATAGTTTGGTCTCGGATAATTTGATCCTGTGCTAAACTCATAATCTATATGGACGGTAACCGGAAGCGATTGTTCACCGCAATAACGGTATAATCTTATAGCGTCAGGATTGTCAAGCATCATTCGCAGTTTAAGCTCACCACATACCCGAACCCCGTAAATACTAACCGC
>DAIPML010000223.1:0-5973 GCA_036768735.1 Clostridiales bacterium
ATAAGGATAAAGCCCCTTTTCCGATTGT
The DNA here is from genome assembly GCA_036768735.1 of Clostridiales bacterium. Taxonomy (GTDB): domain Bacteria; phylum Bacillota; class Clostridia; order DSM-8532; family DSM-8532; genus JAAYGP01. The sequence continues at coordinate 29 of DAIPML010000223.1, forward strand.
TGCTCAATAATTTTTCTTTTGATTTCAAGAGACGTTTTCCCAATACACGCTAAATCGTAAAGTTGCTTTTTGAATTCTTCTTTTGTTTTGCTCAAATACCCAATTCGAGGTAAATTAATAGTAAAAACCCCGATTGATCCGGTAAGTGGGTTACTGCCGAACAAACCGCCTCCCCTTTTACGGAGCTGGCCAATATCAAGTCTTAAACGGCAGCACATTGATACGGCATCTTCGGGAGAAAGATCCGAATTTACGTAGTTTGCAAAATAAGGAATGCCATATTTGCAGGTTATTTTCATGAAGCTCTCAACAGCAGGGCTGTCCCAATCAAAGTCACGAGTAATATTTATAGTCGGGATTGGAAATGTAAAAACCCTGCCTTTAGAATCTCCCTCAAGCATTACTTCACAGAACGCCTTGTTGAAAATATCCATTTCCTCCTGGAAATCACCATACTTGTCATTTGTAAATTGCCCGCCGGAAATAACAGGCTCATCTTTCAGTGTTTTCGGAACCTTTATGTCGAAGGTCAGATTGGAAAAGGGGCATTGAAAACCAACCCGAGTAGGCACATTAATGTTAAATATGAACTCCTGAATGCATTGTTTGACCTGTGCATAGCTCATATTGTCATACCGAATGAAAGGTGCGCAGTAAGTATCAAATGATGACCATGCCTGAGCTCCTGCTGTTTCACCCTGGGTGCTGAAAGTTGAATTTACAAGCTGCCCCAATAAGCTTCTTAAATGCTTAGGGGGGTTACTTTCAACTTTTCCTGCTACCCCACCAAAACCGTCAGTTAAAATTTGGCGAATGTCCCATCCGGCACAATATGCACCGAAAAAGCCCAGATCATGAATATGACAATCACCATTCTCATGTGCCTTACGGACTTCAGAAGGATAAATCTCGTGAAGCCAGTATTTCTTTGTGAAAGCCTCCCGAACGTAATTATTCAGGCCATTCACACTTTTTTGGGTATTTGCATTCTCTTGTATTTGCCAGTCCTTATCACCAAGGTAGTCGCTGAACATATCAATTGTAGCCCCAATTAAAGCATTGATATCCCTGGCACCGCTTCTTTTTTCTCTGTATAATATGTATGCTTTTGCGGTTTTGGCATGGCCTTTTTCAATAAGCACGTATTCCACAAGATCCTGGATTTGCTCCACCTCAGGGATTTTGTCATGATATTTTTCTTCTGCAAGTGCAACAACTTCGTCGCATAATCTTTGAGCTGTGTTAAAATCTTTGCCACCGCATGCCACTGCGGCCTTGAAAATTGCTGAGCTGATCTTTTCAGGAATGAATTTCTCAACACTCCCGTCTCTCTTTCGTATCCTATCAATCATTCCTTGTGCCTCCCTGAGATATCTACATCTTGTTGAAAATATACTATCATAACACAACATATAGTGTCAACAACAAAAAAAGAAATTCTTTGTGCAATATGACCAAATGCAGTCCCTCCAACGTTTCGAGGATTTGTTTATTTTTTCGACATATTTCGCATTCAGTTAACATGAAAGTGTAATATTCATATTGCTGCATTGTCTTGTTATTTTTTCCATATCGGTATAATTTTCTTGGCAATTTCAACACACCATTTCAATGAGGCTGGTCGCAGGCAGAGCCTGGCTGGTCGTAGGCTCTGCCTACTGCTCGCCGATGCATCCGGTCTGCTCGCCTATGCATCCTATGCGGGAGTAGAGGATTTTGCTTGCAAAATCCAGCAAACCCGGAGCGTACCTAAGGAGCGTACCAACCGGAACGCTCCCCCTGGAAGGATAACCCCAGTTATTGGAACGCCCCGATTGAATTGTTCTCAGTTAAATGTTTAGTATATTCTATTTGAATAGTTTGTATTTTAAATGCAAATGATAACTACAAATAAAGTTGGCAGGTGATGAACTTTGGAAGAGCATAATGATATTAAAATTACTTCCCATGACAGACTTATGAGGGCATGGGAAAACTCTATGGAATTAACCCGAGATTTCGAAATGTACGCAAAAAGAGTTGACGATGAAGAATTACAATCAGTTTTTAAAAAATTTGCTGAGGAAGAAGGCTTTCATGCTTCAAAATTCAGAGAATTGCTTCTTGAGCGCCAGAATGAACAATTACAGTAAACGCAGCATATAACTTATGTCATATTTCATTAAATATATGCATTCGTATTGTGGAAGGCAAAAATACTATATATGTTGAATCAGAAATTCAACATATATAGTATTTTGTTATCTTGGTAAATTGGTATAAGGCACTACAAATCAACAAGCTCATAATCGGCTTAATTAGAGGCAAACGGAAAGATCATGAGTAATTAGGGTGACGGTTCTTTTGGTTGCAATCAAAAATATTGGTGTTATTAGGGGTCATAATTTTAGAACCTCATTAAATATCCTTTCCGCATTTTGGGCAGTATTCGAAATCGCTTTCAAGCCTGATACCGCAATATGGGCAAAAGTTATATTCTTTTTTGTATACATCTTGCTGGTTTTTGTTTATGTTGTATAGAAGATTTTCCGCTTCCTTATTCTTAACTTCATCTTTAAAATTATTTTTTATCCATCTGTCAGAAGGATCGCCTTCTTCTTCTGAATTTGTTATGTCAATTATTGAATACCGATCCTTGCTTGTAGCATTTTTGTAATGATAAGCTGCTTGAACTATTCCAAGAATTATAAAAATTACTCCGAACAACGGAAAAAGTTTGAGTATCCCAAACGGAGCATGAGCCGTGATTGCTGTTGCCATAATTGTCCAAAATACACCAAATATTATTATCGCAATCGATCCGACAAAAGACATCCCCGACGGACCTCGCCCTGGTTTTATACTCTTCATTTATTTACACTCCTAATTTGTAAATGCTATTCGAAAAATAAATCTCGCATAAATAACCAATATGTTTCACCAGATTTAGTTTTCAATTTATATTACGCTTTTAATCACGTTTTGTATGAAAACATTTTAGCAGCTGACCACAGATCATCTTTTTTATCTGACTCAAATTAGCATATGAATCAATTTGTTACTTGTTTATTAACTGAGGGAATTCGATTTGACCCCACCCTTAGAAGAATCTAAATCCTCTAATTTTTTACGTAATTTTTTTCTGTTCTTTTTTTTAAGTTTAACAGCATACATCTCATTATCAGCTATGCTAATAAGCTGATTCATATCGCGGCCATCGTCGGGGAATATGCTGAAACCGATGCTTGCCTGTATTTTGGTCGGTACACCATTGATTAAGAGCGGTTTATCCAAAAGGTCGTATATTTTCTGCATGACAGCTTCGGCAGCATCACGGCTTTTGATATCGACAATCAATACTGTGAATTCATCGCCTCCCATACGGGCAGCTAAGTCGATCTCACGAATATTTGATTTAATTCTATTTGCAACTTCCTTTAAAAGCAAATCGCCTGCCTCATGTCCGTAGCTGTCATTGACCTGCTTTAAGTTATCAAGATCAATAAAAAGAATTGCAGTTTTATCGCCGTTACGAAATGACCTTTCCAGCTCATTATTAAGTTTTTCATAGAAAAGCTTTCTGTTGGCTAAACCTGTTAACGCATCATGATACGCTAAATAAGTAATCTGTTCCTCTGCTTTTTTCCTTTCAGTAATATCAGTTACAATTGATATGAGCATTCTTTTTTTATTCATTAAAAGCGGTGTTGAATGGACTTCCACATCACGCCATACACCACCTGCTGCTCTATGTCTGAAGTGATATACATTCTTCTTGTTTGTGTAAATCTCATCGAGCAGTTTTCTCATGTACTCATCGGAAAGCTCATTCAAGTCTGTGATTTTTAAACAGTGAAAATCATTCTCAGAATACCCATAAAAATCTCTTGCTGCTTTGTTTGCATCAAAAATCTCAAGTTTGTCATAATCAATCAGATACATTATTGCTGTATTTTGATAAAACATATCTCTAAAGCGTTGTTCACTTTGACGCAGCTGATCCTCTACCGCTTTCTGTTCTTCGATCTGTATTTCAAGCTGTTTTGTAATTCGCATATCATGCCCAAGAAGCACAAAACCTTCAGGCTCTTTCAGTCTACCTGATATGAGAGGCATGAATGAAAGACTTACCGGAAGAACATCTCCAGATTTAGTCAGGCAATATGTGTTATCACAGCGTTGAACAGCACAATCACTTTTTATATCCATAACCTCTGAAAAAATATCAGGCTCCCCCAAAATAACGGTAAACGGTTTGTCAAGCAAGTCGACAGAGCGGTATTCGAGGAGTGTTTCAGTACTCTGGCTAATTTTTTGTATTTTCCCATCCGGTGAAAGCAAAACAGCTAAATCCATCATCTCGGAGAATATCATGTCATTGAGAATTTGAGGTGATATGCTGAACAGTCTGTAATGCTTCATCGCATAATACACCCCGTAAAGAACGATCAAGGAAAAAAGATGGGACATCAAAGGTAGATAATCTATCCCAATTGCCGGAAGTACCAATTGGGTGACGGACACGATCACAAAAGATATAGAACAAGCTAAAAGTAAAATCTTAGCCTGGTTTATAATCCTGGTATTATTCCTGTTTTTTGCATACCATAATGTTAAAATGCTAATTGTTATTATGAGAAAAATAAAGGTGTAAATTGAGCTGCCTGTATAATAGAAGTCTTTCAGCTTTCCCGATAAGACTTTGTCACCGCGAAATTCTATAACACTAAGAACCCAAAAAATCATACCCGGCAGGTATAATAAAGCACTGTATACCGGTTTCTCGGCAAAACAGCTTTCGGTCAAAAGCATAACCATATGCAGCGCAAAAGCTCCAAAAAAACACCAACCTACCGCTGACACCAGAATCCAAGTATTATGCGAAGTGGTAGTTATATATGAAAAAGCATATCCAATGGACCAAACAGCCATACTCATACACCAAAGTATAAACACCTTGTTGAGCTTGGCGTGCCTTTTCGCTCTATATATAAAGAGCCCCATATATATGTACAGCAGAGCTGCAAATAGTGATAGTGCCGAAATAATGTTTAGCAATAACATTCCCCCCGCAGTTTGTTTTTGTTATGCATAAAACATTAATTTGCTAATATTATTTTGTATGTGTAACATCAAAGAATAGCTATGGATAGTGAAAATACGATGATTTTCAAATTTATGTCGCCTAATTACGCCATAATTCTAACACAAAACAAGATCCATATGCAACTCATAAAAATATAACGAGGCTAAGATGGATCCCTGCCCCACCTCATCGCATATTTTCAACCATTCCGGTTGAAAAATGCTTGGTGGCGGGTACCTATTTCACACAACAGACCGCGAGTCAAAATCTCCCGCATAGGATGATAGGCGAGCAGACCGGATGCATGGGCGAGCAGCAGGCTCTGCATGCGACCAGCCTCGTTGAAATGGTGTGTTGTAATTGCCAAGCAATTTCTTCCGATATTTTAACTACAGACGGGCTTGAAAATTCAGTTCCACCCAATGATTTTAAAGCTCATTGAGGCAGATAACATCCACATCTTCAGGCTTTTTACCCAGTTTTAAACACTTTAAAATCCCATAAGCAGTATCCATTGATGTTAAACACGGGATTGAGCTCTCAACTGCTTTCCTGCGGATTTTAAAACCATCGCGCTGCGGAGCTCGTCCACGAGTGGGTGTATTAATAATGAGCTTTATTTTTCCTTCTTCTATTAAGTTTAGTAAATTAGGAGCTTTCTCGCTGATTTTTCTAACTGCATTGGTTGCAATTCCATGCTGGTTCAGGTATAAAGCAGTTTTTCCCGTTGCATATAACACATACCCCAGTTTTTCAAACCCTTCAGCTAATAATACTAATTCCGGCTTGTCGGTATCCTTTACTGTTAAGAGAATTCCACCACCATGTTCCGGATATTTTGTTTCCGCAGCAAGAATTCCCTTATACAACGCATCATGAA
>DAIPML010000224.1:0-5951 GCA_036768735.1 Clostridiales bacterium
TACCTAAGGAGCGTACCAACCGGAACGCTCCCCCAAGAAGGATAACCCCAGTCACCGGAACGCTCCCCAAGAAGGATAACCCAAGTTACCGGAACGCTCCCCCAAGAAGGATAACCCCAGTCACCGGAACGCACCCCCAAGAAGGATAGCCCTAAAATACTGTGGGAAAGATGAGAGAATAATTTGAAAGTAGGTTGGTGTTTTATGACAGCGGAAATTCTAGCAGTTGGAACAGAGCTTTTAATGGGACAGATAGCGAATACTAATGCCCAATATATTTCACAAAGGCTTGCAGAGCTTGGAATTTGTGTTTATTTTCATTCGGTTGTAGGTGATAATCCCGCAAGGCTTGAGGAGACTTTGAAAAGGGCTCTCGACAGATCGGACATAGTGATTACAACAGGTGGCCTTGGACCTACAAAAGACGATCTTACAAAAGAAGTTATAGCCAAAACGATGAACAGGGAATTGGTATTTCATGAAGAGGTTCTTGAAAAAGTCAGAGACTTTTTTATGCGAAAGCACAGAATTATGGTGAAGAACAATGAAAAACAGGCTTATTTACCTGATAATTGTTTAATGATCCCAAATCTGAATGGGACAGCTCCCGGCTGCATTATTGAAGAGGGAAAAAAGGTGATTATCATGCTGCCGGGTCCTCCAAAAGAGATGCAGCCTATGTTCTGCGACACTGTTTTTCCTTATTTAAAGCAAAAAAAAGAACTGGTGCTCGTTTCAAAAATGCTAAAAATATTTGGGATAGGCGAATCTGAAATGGAATCCAGATTAATTGATCTAATTGATAAGCAGGATAACCCGACCATAGCTCCATACGTATCCCAAGGAGAGATCACGGTAAGAGTGACTGCCAGGTGCGCCAACAAAGAAGAAGCGTTACAAATCCTTAATCCTGTTGTGAATGAAATAAAAGATAGGCTTGGTTCACTTGTTTATGCCGAAGAGGGTGAATCCTTGGAGCAGGTTGTTTTTAACCTGCTTAAAGAAAAGCAGTTAGTTATGGCAACAGCAGAATCTTGTACAGGCGGGCTTTTAGCCGGTAAAATTACAAGCCTCCCCGGCGCTTCAGAGATTTTTGAACAAGGCTACATAACCTACGCCAATAAAGCAAAGATCAATGATTTAGGTGTTTTGGAGGAAACGATTAATAAGTTTGATGCAGTTAGCAACGAGACAGCATTAGAGATGGTAAACGGGCTAAAGAAAAAAACGAAAGCATCAGTATGCGTTTCAATTACAGGAATTGCAGGTCCGGATGGAGGTACACCGGAAAAACCGGTTGGGCTTGTATATATTGGTCTATCAGTTTTAGACAAAGTTGTGTGTAAATCCTTTGAGCTTATGGGAGATAGAGAAAGAATCAGACATGACGCTTGCATGCGTGCTTTAGATATGATACGCAGACTTATACTTGGATTAGATATATAGCGATTTAGGATGCACTGGAGGATAAAGCCTTGGGTTTGGGAAAAGAAAGACAACTTTCCGGCACGGCTGCAATGGTAATGTTTGCAACTTTGTTAAGCCGAATTACCGGTTTTTTAAGGAATGTTCTTATAAATAGTATTATGTCCCCGCAGGGTTACTCAGATGAGTTCTGGGTAGCTTTTTCACTTCCGGATTTAGCTTTTGAGCTTCTTATTGGCGGTGCTATTGCTGCAGCTATTATCCCCATACTTGCCTCAAGCCTTTCAGAGGGTGAGGAAAAAGAAGGCTGGAAAGCTATTGGGACATTTATAAATATCACGATAATCGCTGTAATATTTGTTGAAATATTATTTTTTATACGTACGCCTTTTTTTGTGAGTTTGATTGCTAAAGGGTACGAACAAGGCACCGAACAATTCCAGCTGACGGTTAAGCTGACAAGAATTCTTTTACCCTCTGCTGTTTTTATGATTTTAGCCGGTCAATGCAATGGCATATTAAATGCATACAATAAGTTTGCAGCAGCCTCATTCGGACCTGTTATTTATAATCTGTGTGTCGTAATAAGTATAATTATTTTTGGGGAAAAAAGCGTTGAATTGACATCGTGGGGTGTTATGGTCAGCTCCATAATATATTTTTTATTACAGCTTCTATCTACATGGAAGCATTTTAAATTTTATAAATTACAACTGTACATAAAAAATAAAACGTTTAAAAAGCTGGCTCGTTTGGCCGTACCCTCATTAATTACCTCAGCTGTAGGCCAAATCAATGCAATTATTTGCAAAAGCTTCTCAACTGAATTTGTACAAAACAGTGTAACTGTTATGAATAACGCCAGCAGAACATGGCAGCTTCCTTTGGGTATATTTGCTCAAAGCATGGGTGTTGCAATATTGCCTACATTATCAGCAAGGTTTGCAGAGAAAAGAGATGAGGATTACAAGAGAATACTCTATAAGGGACTAAAAACAGTTATGATATTATGCATTCCCAGTAGTATGGTTCTTATGCTGTTGAGTAAGCAGATAATGCAAGTATTGTTCGGTTGGACTACGGTTTCCTATGAGAACTCCATATTTTATGGTGTGGCGCTTTTAGCATATGCACCTGCATTGTTGTTTCAGTCTATGGTTGTTATGTTAAACCGTGCTTTTTATTCCATACAAAATACAAAAATACCTTTGATTTGCGGAGCAAGCACAATAATAGTAAATCTTCTTGCAAATGTTTATTTTATAAATTATACTAATCTGGGAGCGGTTGGTACTGCTATGGCTTATGTTATTGCTGTTTTGATTAATGCATGTTTACTTATAGTGTTGTTCACCAGAAAAACAGGATTTGAGCTTATACCGGATAATTTTGTTTTTATACTTAAAACCACTGTTGCAACCATAGCTTCGGGATTAGTATTGTGGCTCCTTATTAAGCTCATTCCTTTTCCTTGGGGAGAAGATTTTACAACCGGCAAGAAGATAATAGAAATACTGGTATCTGGTATTCAGATTTTTATATCATTTATTGTATTTATTTTTGTGTCATTGCTTCTTAAAATTGATGAGGTTAGAAATTTAACCGGTTCGATATTAAACCGATTAAAAAAGTGGACAAAAGCAAGGTGAGTGGTGGTTTCATTGTTTAAAAAAAAGGGTTGAATGAAAAAGTAAAATCCACTTTGCAAGATTAAACCCACTCCAACAGGAAAATGTAAAGGATTAGAAAAAAAGTTCATGGAAAATTATGATAACCTCTTGACATTACAAAAAACATCCTATATAATTTAGAACAGATGTTCGAAACAATAAGCGCTTGTGAATCTTATTTTATTTTGGGTTGGGAGACATTGAACAGCTAAAAATATTTATAAAAGCATGCAAATCCTTATAACGATTTATAAGGCTATAGTCTATCAACTATAAAGACCAAACCATGCGAAAGCAGTGGTAGAAGTAATGATACTGGAAATAGGGTCATTCCAATGGCGGTTGACTATAGAATCGAAAGTGACACAGAAACATTAATTTTGATGAATAATTTAGAAAGGAGAGAACCGTGGCTAACGCTAAACACTAAGACGATTGGCGTTAGAATGTACCGTGAGTTACACGGGAATTTAAGCCTTTGGAGTGTCACATCAAACGATAGTAGGTACGCCGAGATCGGACACGATGAATGAGGAAGCAAACGGAAATCTTTTATAAGGTTTTATGAGTTTTGCGTAACGGTAAGTATTATGATTAATAATGATGAAAAGAAGAAAGCTTTGGAATTGGTATTTAACCAAATAGAGAAGCAATTTGGAAAAGGTGCGGTTATGAAGCTTGGAGAAGCAGCTCACATGACTGTCGACACCATTTCCACAGGAGCTTTGGGTCTTGATATTGCCCTTGGGGTTGGAGGACTGCCCAGAGGACGCATAATTGAGATTTATGGACCTGAATCCTCAGGTAAAACAACGTTGGCTCTTCATGCTATTGCGGAGGCACAGAAGCTTGGAGGAGAGGCTGCATTTATAGATGCTGAACATGCTCTTGATCCTGTATATGCAAAAGCACTTGGTGTTAACATTGAAAGTCTTATAGTTTCTCAGCCTGATACGGGTGAGCAAGCGCTTGAGATTACAGAGGCTCTCGTAAGAAGTGGAGCTATTGACGTTATTGTTATCGACTCTGTTGCCGCACTTGTTCCAAAGGCGGAAATTGACGGTGAAATGGGTGACTCACATATTGGTCTGCAAGCCAGGTTGATGTCACAGGCCTTAAGAAAGCTGTCAGGCGTAATAAGTAAATCAAAAACCGTAACTATTTTTATTAATCAGCTCAGAGAGAAAGTTGGGGTTATGTTTGGTAATCCTGAAGTTACTCCGGGAGGTCGTGCGCTTAAGTTTTACTCATCTGTAAGACTGGATGTGCGCCGCGTGGAAACCTTGAAAGAGAACGGGGCTGCTATTGGAAACAGAACAAAGGTAAAGGTCGTAAAGAATAAAGTTGCTCCGCCATTTAAAGAAGCGGAATTCGATATGATATATGGAGAAGGAATATCCAAAGAGGGTAACATTCTAGATATAGGTGTTATGCTTGATGTTGTGAAAAAAAGCGGAGCTTGGTTTTCATATAATGATCAACGACTTGGCCAGGGTCGTGAGAATGTTAAAAAGCTCTTTAGGGAAAACCCGGAAATATGCAATGAAATTGAAGGCAAAATTCGCTCCCAATATGATAAAGCGTTCATTCAAAGCGTTGAAGCACATGTTGTGGATGACGATACTGAATAAAGGAGTGATTGTTCTTTAATTTACTGGAATAATCAGTTATTCAATTGTTAAAACACATATAGCAGTTTAAATAGGGCGGGAGTGAATACCCTTTAACGTAAATTGAATAAACGGTTCATGGAAATGAACATTATTTAGTTTAAATGGAATAATCCTCTATTCTATTGTTAATGCTTATGTTGCAGCATAAATCGGGGAGCGACCCAACGCTTGCTGCAGCTTGTACGGAGAATCGGCGGGTCTTAGGATTCGCCGATACAAACCGGGAAGATGTCACGGTTCTGCTTTAATAACCTGAACCGGATCATACACTGCTTCAACATGGAAACCGGGGGGAATAACCAGGAATTCTTCTTCCGGCCATACTCCATTAAGAAGCATACGAAGAAGCCTTGTGTTTCCTTCAATTAATTCGAATTGGCAGCCTTTATTCTCTGCTGCTTTTTCCACTTTATCTTTATAGTTTAATTTATCATAAGGAGGTGTTTGTATAAATACCATCTTATTTTCGCTACTGTCCTTAGGTGTTAATGACTCAATAATATAAGTGGCATTATCCTCGCCATATTTTTCAACCAGCTCCCCATAGCTTATATTCAGTTCATGAAAAGAATGTAATTCATTTTCTCTTAAGCTTATATCTCCACTTTTTATATTGCCACCGGAAGTCCAACGGCAGCTTGGGCGGTGAGCAAAATGTGTTTGGTAGGCTTCTTTAGAGCCTAAAAGAATAGTACAGCAATCATGAGCTCTTGGTATTACAATAGGAACGGCTCTTGCATATATACCGTTTATAGCATTTCCACAAAGACCATATCCCAACAAGACATAATCAAAATTCACAGGCTCTGTTTTGTCTATTTCCTGTTGTATTTGCTCTCTCAGAAAGTCAGGATAATTATGAGACATTATTTCTGTAAACACAGGAAATACAGTGTTATCATTTTCCAATAGCTCCTTATAAATTTCCCGGCTGAAAACCTCGCAGCAGATTAGTTTACATCGCACAAAAACACCCCCCGATCTCTTTTTACCAAAGAAAATGTGTAATTGCAACCATAATGACAAGAATACACAAAAAATAATGAAATTTTTATATTATTTCAATATCCACTTCAATAGTATATAATAAAAGAGCTAATCAAAAACCAGTTAATTAATTTACCTGATATTTATCAAATGCCCTAAGACCCCTGCCTCATGTGGTCTATAGACCACGAATAAA
>DAIPML010000225.1:0-5939 GCA_036768735.1 Clostridiales bacterium
ATGCAAAATTCTTTACTCCCTCCTCGTTGAAATGGTGTGTTGAAACGTTATTTTGCTTCGCAAAAAACGGGTCTAAGATGTATCCATTTAACTATTTATTTGTTTTTCTGTTTAACTGATCTATTGCTTCGCCACAACTCATTTTCGACAAATCAGCCATTGCCAGATCTGCTCTATTATCTGATTGAGCATATCCAACCGCAAGAACTTTCATCCCTGCAGAAATACCCGCTTCAAGACCTGATACGGCATCTTCAACAACCAGACAATTACCAGGCTTTTTGTTTAATTTCTCTGCGGCAAGCAAAAATATTTCAGGATCGGGCTTGCTTTTAGTTACATCACCACCACCAACTACCGCATCAAAATAATCTTCTAATTCTATCTTACTTAAAATATAGTTAGTATTTTTGCTGGATGAGCCTATCGCAATAGGAATTTTTCTCTGCTTAAGACAGTTAAGCCAATCCATAACCCCGGGAAGAACATCCTCTGCCGACAATCCGTCTAAGGATTCCCTGTAATAGTTATTTTTTCTGTCTGTAAGCTCAGCTTTCTCGTTTATTGTATAATCGCGGGTTGCCTTTTCCAGAATAATTTCAAGGCAACCCATACGACCTACGCCCCTTAATCTTTCGTTTATTTTTCTATCAAAATATATCCGTTCATTGTCGGCTAATCTTTTCCAAGCGCGATAATGATTCTCATCTGTCGACACAATTACGCCATCTAAATCAAAAATTACTGCTTCAATCAACTTACGCACCTTTTCCCTTATGTTTTTGGGTTATTTCTCCCCTTCCATCCTAAGACCCTGCATAAAGTATTTATTCAATACTATATACATAATCAAAATAGGAATCATGGAAACCACGCTGAAGGTAAGTGTTTCATTCCACATAGTAAACCCGGACGACTGGCTCTGAGTTGCCTGAATCCCCAGTGGAAGTGTGAATTTATTTACATCCTTTAAGTAAAGCATTGCTTTTGTAAAGTCGTTCCAGAATCCCAGGAATATAAAAGTAGCTTGCGTTGCTATAATTGACCGGGAAAGAGGTAGCGCAATCCTAAAAAAACAACCGGCTCTGGATACACCGTCAATTCTGGCAGCTTCCTCAACCTGCTTTGAGAAGCTCATAAAATACTGTCGCATTAAGAAAATATATGTTACGTTAATTGCGCTTGGAATGATTATTGCACTAAAGGTGTTCATAAACCCGAGAGCTTTAATAATAAGATAATTCGGTATCATTAGCACTTGACCCGGAATGGTCAGCGTTGCTATAAGAAGACTAAAAAAAGCCTTGCTCCCTTTGAACTCAATTTGCGCAAGGGCGTAACCTGCCATACTGTTAAGTATTATATTAAGAAGGGTTCCCGTTACCGCTATAAAAACTGAGTTGAAAAACCATTTTGTATACTTAGCGGTTCCGGTAAAAAGATTAATGTAATTATCAAAAGTAAAGTTCTTTGGAATTATTGACGCACCACCGCCTGTTATCTCCTTAAAGGTTTTGAAAGATGCTGAAACTGCCCATAAAAACGGGTACAGCGTTATCAGAGCATATATAATAAGTATTGTATATAAAATCGGCTTTGCGTATTTTCTTTGCTTTTTCATGCCTCTCCCCTCCCTACGAATAAAGCTTCTCTGATTTATTTAGTTTATTAGCAGCCAGGCTTGCAATTATAATTACAACGGCAAGTATAATGGCAACTGCAGAGGCAAGCCCCATATCATTCAATAAGCTGAATGCATATTGATATACCATCAACGCTACTGTTAAGGTTGAATTTTGAGGTCCGCCTGCTCCGTTTGAGAAAATATAAGCTTGATCAAACATTTGGAAGGTTCCAATAATACCGGTTATAAAAACAAAGGAGGTTATTGGCTTCATATGTGGAACTGTAATATTCATAAATCGTTTAAAAGGACTGGCACCGTCAACTTCAGCAGCTTCATACAGACTCATAGGAACATCCTGAAGCGCAGAGAGGTATATTGTCATATAGTATGGTATAGTTGACCATATATTCATTATCATAATTATCTTTAATGTAACCTTAGGTTCATTTAACCAGTTTGTAGCCTCCTTGACAAATCCCAATGCCATCCCAATGGTATTAAAAGGACCACTTATACTAAAAATAAACATAAAAATCATAGTCAGTGCAGTAGATGAAGTTAAAGTGGGTAGAAAGTACACAAGCCTGAATCCTTTTTGCCCTCTTATTTTACTATTTAATACAGCAGCCAGTATTAAAGCCAAAACCGTTTGTGTCGGTGCCACAACAGCAACAAATTTGGTTGTATTGCTAAAAGCCTTAAAAATTCTGTCCTCAGTAAAGATACGTCTATAGTTGTCAATACCGTTAAAGTCAAAGGTCCATTTAAAAAGATTCACTTGGTTAAATGACATATATATAGCTACAAATATAGATATATATACAAAAATACTTAGTATTATTATCGCAGGACCTATAAAAGTGTAAGCTTGAATATGATCAGAAACCATATTCCTATTCATTTTTTTCTTCATTTTCATTAGGTCACCTCTTTCTATATTTCAACTTCCATACAATAACCTGCGTTGAAATACAGTATATTTCATTGAGCGTTTGCGGAATTGTGCGCCAAACCGCATTTTTGCTTGCAAAATATGCTATGGGCACTTCAGCGCCTTCCCCCGTTTTTCGCAGCTCTGCTTCATGGCTATGCACCCTGAGAAAATACAGTAAACGTTTTGTGTGCATCGCGCTGCGAGCATTTGATTAAAACAAGATGCAGTGGACTGCACGTGCCCACTGCATCTGCCCTTACAGGCAATATAGCTTTATCTTGCTATCTGTTTATTTGCTTCTTCCTCTGCCTTCTTCATGACTTCTTCAAGGGTCATTTCCCCCTTAACAGCTGAATTGAAATAGTTTTGGAATTCCCTGTTAATAATGCTCAAAGAATCGCCCTTCTGCCATGATTTTGCGTAATTTGCACCGGCTATATGAGGAGCCAGGAAAGGATCCTTATCAACACCCATACTTGCAGCTACATCCCCGCGTGACGGAAGAACGCCTGCACCTGAGCACCAGGTTTTCATGCCCTTTGGTCCTGTTGCAAATTTAACAAATTCCAATGCTGCCTTAGGTTCTTTTGTATCTTTTCCGATAGCATAGCCAACTGTGAACACCATTGTTGTTTTCTTTCCTTTATATGTGGGCACTTCGACTATACCAAAATCAACATCCGAAAACTCCTGCTTGAGGGTTCCGTATACCCAGTTTCCTTCAATCATTAGTGCAGTACGTTCGTTACCAAAAGCTTCACCATTCCAGCCCATACCGAGATCACCAGGAGTTAAAATTCTCTTTGCAGCCGCTGCATCAAACACAGTCTTCAAATTATTGATTACAGCCGGTGAGCCAAGATTGGACATATTTCCGTCTTTTACAATCTCGGTTCCGTCAATCTCCAAAAGATCAAGTAAGCGAGCCAGATCCTGATTGTATGTTAAGACAGCAACACCTTCCGGAAGTTTTTTCTTAATTTTGTTAAAGAAATCTTCTCCATAAAGCTCTTCTTGTGTAGCCGGGATTTCATTTTCACTAACCCACTTTTTGTTGTAGTAGAGAGCAAGTGTGGAAAAGTCCTTAGAAACAGCATACAGTTTTCCATCTTTCTCAAAAGGTATAGTTAATGAATCGTAGAATTTGTCTGCTTCTACAGCCGCCCGATCGATTTCAGAAAGAACGCCCTGGTCAATGTAGAATGGAGCCATATTTGCGTCTACATAGAATACATCCGGAGCTGAGCCTGCTATCAGGTCTGCTTTAAGCTGTGTGTCGTAATCGGTGTAAACTTTTTCTTCAGCAATTATACCGGTCTCAGCGGTGAACTCTTCCAGCATTTTTGCAAAAGCTGTTGTTTCAGCATCGTTTCCACCCCAGCGAGCTACAACAACCTTTTTGCCTTTTAGGTTATTCGTATCATCAGCAGTTTTTGTCGTCGGTGCTGTTGTCGTTACTCCAGTCGGTTCGTTACTTTGATCACAAGCTGTGAACATGGTTAAAACTAGTGCTAAAATAAGTAATAGAATAGATAGTTTTTTCATAACAATTCCTCCAATAATAATATTTATTTCAACCAACACCATCAGCGATGGCTAAAACCTAAATAATAATAATAATAATAACTCACAATGGTAAAAAACCTTTAATAAAATGTTCGATAGACAATGGATTACTGACTAAAAGTCATAGTCATTAATATTTAATATCAGCTCTCAATGTCTAAAAACTAATAATTAATAGTAACACTCAATACCAAAAATTAATTAATTAATTGCAATCCTCATTTGATTCTTTAAAATATATTTGATGCCATTTACTTCTATTTCAACCTCTGGATTATTATCCGTTTCTTTTTTCAGTAATAATATATTTTTGTCTATGGTAAGTTTTATGCGATCTTCTCTCCAAATAATAGAAAATCCAAGGCAATCCCATTGTTCAGGAAGATGAGGTTCAATCCTTAGCTTCCCATCCAGCATTCTAACCCCTCCAAAGCCATTTACAATGCATTGCCACATACCACCAAGAGAAGCTGCATGTACTCCCTCATCGCTTGATAGCATATTAGGTCCAAGGTCAATATAAGTTGCCTGCCTGAATAAATCATAAGCCATTTTATGATCACCAAGATCGCTGGCAAGCACGCAATGTGTTGATAAGCTTAGTGATGAATCATGAAGGGTCTTTGGCTCGTAGTAGTCCCAATTGGCTTTTTTGACGCTTTTATCGAATAAATTTTCCATTAGATACAGGAGCAAAAGCACATCCGCCTGTTTTGAAACTTGAGTCGCATTCACCTCTGCAACGCTTAATTCACGGTGAATTAAACCAGGATGTTTCTGGTTCTTGTATCTTGTAAGATCAATAATATCTTTTTTTAGGTATGTGTCGTCTTGAGGTATAACACTGCTACTATTGGGAGTTGGAAGATAGATTTTTTTAACTCTGTCTGCCCACATCTGATAAGCCTCGTCAAGACCTATCTCATTAATCAGGATGCTAAACAACTCAGGGCGATTTTTCTGCAACTCAATATAATA
The DNA here is from genome assembly GCA_036768735.1 of Clostridiales bacterium. Lineage (GTDB taxonomy): Bacteria > Bacillota > Clostridia > DSM-8532 > DSM-8532 > JAAYGP01. Next base: position 5,106 of record DAIPML010000225.1, read on the forward strand.
CTCCATAGCTTTTTGTATTGTCCATGAAGCCATGTAATTCGTATAGGCATTATTGTTAACATGCTCCTTATACTCATCAGGACCTATCACATTATTTATGTGATATTTTTGGTCGGACTCATTCCATTCAAGTCTTGATGCCCAGAAAACCGCGATTTCCATTATTAGCTTATAGCCAAACTTGTCCATGAAATCCTGATCCTGTGTAATCGAATAATATTGCCAAACAGCATATGCTATATCTGACGATATATGCTGTTCAATAAAACCGGTCCATATCTTTACAGGTTTTCCTGTCACTATATCCGCAGAGCCCCATTCCGGAGTAACCTCGCCATCCTCAAGCCATGCTGATTCCCAAGGGAACATAGCGCCCTTGTACCCATTCTCCCGGGCTTTTTTGTATGCACCGGGAAGTGATAAATATCGGTACTCCAACAGTGATCTTGCTACCTCGGGTTTTGAATATGTCCAAAACGGCAGCATAAAAATTTCAGTATCCCAAAATGTATGACCCTTGTAGCCTTCCCCTGTTAATCCTTTTGCAGCAATATTCATGCGATTGTCATGAGCAGGAGTCATAATAATTAAATGGTATATGGCAAACCTTATAGCCAACTGATCAAATTCATTATTGCCTGTTATCCTGATATCAAACAAATTCCAATCCTTTGCCCATATGCCGGCAGATTTTTGTAATAGTTCATCATATCTATTTCTTGCAACTGCTTTTAACTCGGACAAGGATAGGCTTCTTAGTTCTTCGAGAACCTTTTTATTGGCTTCTATGGAAGCTTCTTTGTCGGTCTTTTTGTCGGCTTTTTCCTCAGCTTC
>DAIPML010000226.1:0-5929 GCA_036768735.1 Clostridiales bacterium
CCTCTGTAGAAATAGTATTTTGTTCTGTATTAGTATGTAATGCAGCTGCAGTTTTATCTGGAACGTATATACCCCAACTAAAAAAGCCATTCTTTATACATGCACTTTATGTAATTCGCATCACCAAAACGCTTACTATACATTTATCATGTAAAAAATGTAGTTTACATTACCCCAAAATCTGTTATAATAATAGTAGGGATGGCGACGCTTGTTGCTGTCAGGTTATAATTGAGTGATTAATTTAAAACGGTTATTTAAACCGTTTTTTTCTTTGTTTGTCAGGCTGTGGCTGAAGTAGTTTCACTGTAATTAACCTCACAGATACACCTACCCCAATAGGTATGAATATGTATCTCACACACCATACAATAGCATAGCCAATGTTGGCATAGAAATCACAATCCAAATCAACCACCTCCTTCCTTTGTAAATTCCCTGCAACAACTTTCTATAACGTCGCCACCCCTATGAGTTGGGAATACAAAGCAAGGAGCCTAAAAACATACACTCCACTATAACATGAGTCGCTCGCACATCCATTATATAACATACTTTGTCAATGTACAATGAATTTAAAACATTTGTTCTGTTTTCGATACACACATTGGACATATCGTCTTGTTTTACCGTGTTGTTCCTTTCTTCTTATGAGTAATCTTAAACTCCGCCCCCCGGATAGGCGCTCTCTTCCAAGTCTTTCATACTGTGTTAAGTAATAGATTTTTCATAACGATACTCATTTAGTTTTTTCCCAAGAACAATTTCTTTTATTGTGCCATCATGCTTAAATCCCATTTTTTCATAGAATTTTCTTGCGTTTAAATTCTCTTCAAGCACCCACAGTGTGACCTTTTTATAATTTTTATTTTTCAACTCTTTTAGACCCCAATTAATGAGGTAAGCCCCTATTCCTCTGTTCCAATACTCAGGCAGTAGATAAATACCCCATATCTCACCACAAGTGTTATCTTGATCTTCGTCCCTGCACTTTCCAAATGCCATTAAGCCAACCGCTTTATTATCCAAATATATTAATACATCTGTTTCAAATTTTTCTGATAATGCCTTTTCAAAGCATTTACATCTATTTTCAGCACTTATCTTATCCAATATTGAATCCGGAACTATGTCTTTGTATGCTATCTTCCATGACCTCGAGTGAATTTCACCCAGTACTTTAGCATCCTCGACATCAGCATAACGAATAATATACATTATAACCCATCCTTTAATTGCTGTAAAATTACACGAGTGTTTTTATTTCCCACTAAAAATGCTCCGATTAGCCGATCAGTAATATTTTGGCTTCGCACTTGTTGTGAGAGATGACCTTGTCAAAAACGACCTTTAGGAACTAGATTACTTCCCAAGGTCGCGGTTTAATATTGCTCATATCTCTTGCTGCATGAATTATAGCTAACACTAATAGTATTTCTTTCTGTTCATCCAACCGGTATATTATCCGATAACTTTTAAAGATTATCTCTCTTATTTTTAGATCATCAATTTCCGGCACTCTTCTTCCCATATTTGGTAGAACACATAGATTTTCAACAGCATTTATTATCCTTCCAACAAACTCAGCAGCATAATACTCGGAATCTCTTGCAATATAATCTCTAATACTTTCTAAATCTAATACTGCTGGTTCTGCCCAATGAATTCTCATTTCATCAATAACCTCTTTTTTGCTTCTTCATGAGAGATTATGTTCCCATCTTCTGCTGCTTCTAATGAAACCATTACTTTTTTCTTTACATAGAATTGGTACATAATATCATCCCATGTAGCTTGTTCAGGCATATTATCGATAATTTTTCTTGCTTCTTCTTTTATTACGCTCATAATATATGCACCTCTTTTCTTTATTCTTCTGACTTAAATTGTATCACATATTTATTTGTTAAGCATTCTGAAAATACATACTTTCTTGGCGTCTACTCAGATGATAATGCGCATTCTTTCTGCTACTGTTCCATTTTCACGACGCCGGTAAACCAGACCAGTGGAGCCCTACCCGCCTTTACCTCTATATAGGCCATCCACTAATCACATTGTAACCTTTGGGATTAAATATTTGAGTATCTTCATTCTCAGGTGTCCATTGGGCATTTAAGTACTTTAATGGATTATTTTTTATTTCAATCCATCCTATTCTGGCTGCTTCATGCTTGTAGTAAATGCTCCTGGCAATTTATAAATTCGATTATTTTCTTGCCTTTAGCAATTTTCCATAAATGTACGCATGTATCACCTGTATGAATGACAAATTCATCATTCATAGGCAAACATAAAAAACATCTAAATAACATGTTTATAATACCTCCATGTGAGACAATCAGAATTCGCTTGTTTATTGTTTCTTTATTGTAATGCGTACAGATTAATTTTGACCAAAACCTCTCTGCCCGTGCTCTGAATTCAATTAATGATTCGCCTCCCAGGATTGCTTCGTGGGCTTTATGACCACCTTCAGGCTTTGGGAATTTTAAATCCGCTTCTGATTTTAAAAGGCCGGCCAAGAGTCCGGAATCTAGTTCCATCAAATCGTTGTCATATTTTACTTCCATATTTACTTCTTTACCAATAATCTTAGCAGTTTCCGATGTTCTTTTTAGCGGGCTACTCACAATTAAGTCTGGAGGGTAATTTCGCTTTATCCATAAAGCAAGTTTTACAGCTTGTTCATATCCCAAATTCGTAAGTGGGAAATCAGCTCTCCCTTCATATCGGTTTTCAATATCCGCAACAGATTGACCATGTCTTACAATAATTAGCTCTAGCATGATACCTCCTAATTTTAAAACATTTTATCTCATTTGGATGCTGCACCTATAAATCCTTTTTTCTACATTCCAGCATTTCGAAAAGAAAAGATGACATGGTTTTTACTCCAAATGCCAGACATCGTTCATCAATATCAAATGTTGGCGTATGGTTCCAGGCTTTTATACCTCTTTCTAAATCGGCTGAACCTAAAAAGAAAAATAATCCCGACACTTCATTTTGAAAACGAGAAAAATCATCTGTTCCATGTATAGGTACTTCATAGATTGGTTTCACAGAGTCGCCAATAAGTGACCTCAAAATCTCTTCAGCTTCTTTACACTGCTTTTCATCATTGTATACCGGTGGAAGTGAATCTTCGTAATCGACTTTCACCTCAATATTTGGCTGCGCTGCATATTCATCGATTATTTTTGCTAACTCTTGCCTGATATCATCCCGGTATTGTTGCATGGCATATCTGAATTGAGCTTTAATATGAATTTCTCCGGTTTCGTCATTACCTTCTTTTTTAAGTATTTTCAACTCTACTAAATTATCAGAATCCTTTGTTCCGTATTTATTGGTGCAACGGTTAATTTTGCTTATTCTATTAAGGAAAATCTCCTGCTCCGCCCAAGAATTGAATCTTTCACGCTTAACCTTGATATCAATATTTAATATTTCCCGGCCATAAAGAGCAGCCCCGTAAATAATACTCAGCTCCCCTGCTTCCATGTAACTTTGGTTTGCACCAAGACTCCCCTGGTGTAATCCATAAATCGCCGATGGACGGGGATTTTCCAAAACACCATCATTAATCATTCTCTTTGCGCCTTCTGAGCCCTCTTCAAACGGTTGAAAAATAAACTTGATTGTACCACTCAAATCGTCTTTAAAAGAGGATAACGTTTGGGCTATGCCTAATCCAATAGCTGTATGCGCATCATGACCGCATAAATGCATTACACCGTCTATTTTTGACTTGTATGGTATATCAGTTTTTTCCTGCATAGCATATGCGTCCATGTCTGCACGCCAAGCTAATGTAGTACCCGGTTTAGCACCTTTTAATATTCCGACAACTCCATATCCACCAATATTAGTCTGCACTTCCATTCCTAATGATATAAGTTTCTCAGCGACTAAACGACTTGTTTCTTTTTCTTCACCCGGTAATTCAGGATACATATGAAAATGTCTTCGTATATTGATAATGTCGTTCTCGATTTCTTTCACTTTTCTTGAAATTAACTTATGTATATTTTTATTCATACTACACCTCATGACCTTATGCCCTGCTTACAAAGGCATTCTGCCTGTTTGTACTTTACGCAAATGAGTTGCTAGGCGATGTGTGGTGACCCTATTTTCTTTATATATTTTACTTAAATCAATTTGTTGGCTAGCTAATTTGAGATAGCGTTGTGGGGAGTTATTAGAGATAATTAGTGAAGTGCATTTTCCTATTTTGTCATGCTCTCTGCTATATTTGTTAGCTTCCTCTTCTTTCCGCCATCGCTGCAATCTTCCAAAAATCTCATTAAGCCTTCAACCTTAGTATCTCTGACGAATTCATTTTCCTCAGTTTCTGCCTCGGTCAACCCCTTTAGCAGCTCATCATAATACTTCTCCAGTATATCATCGCACTGCCTTGTTATTTCCGGACTATCCGCCTCCACCACAGTCAACCCTAATTCATCAACATCATACTCCGACACAAATTTCTCCAGAGCTTCATCCCATATAAATTCCACATGCTTCTTCGTGTTTATGCAAACCCTGCCATATTTATCTGCAATGTCCAGATTCAGCGGATATATTTTTGTAATTGTATAATCAACTGAAACCCTCATTTCCCCATTGGTTTCAATGCTTACAGTGTCAGCGATGACAGAATGCCCACCTAAATGATGCTCAAAATACTCATCATAGGGTAAGCTTAACACTATTTTTTTGCCTTCACTCGTCAACTCATACCAGTCTTGATAATACCTGGCTTCACCCGTTCCATGCCCTCTGCAGCTGTTTCCCACTATCCATACATGATCAGCCCAGGATTCCAGGCGGTATTCTGTACCTGCTAACCTTCCGCCAAAGCCGATGTAATCGATAAAGTCCCAGGGATGGCCATTTCCTCCTTTGAATACATGCAGCCTAATATCATAGGGATTGCTGAGGGCCACTACCGTATACATATCTCCACCTTTGCCAAGCTTCTGTCTGGTAATTTCAATCTTTTCTGGCGGGTTTCCAAACCACCTCTCAATACCAAGATTTTTGCACACATACTCCATATATGAAGGTTTATTCTCTTCATAGAAGGTTTTATTCTCTACGTATAACTTTTTGATGTCGTCAGGGGTTAAGTCTTTTGAAATGCTTCTGTTGCCTTCGAAAATGTCATTGAATTTTGCATTAAATTCCCTGTCGGCTTCTATTTCGAATATCATTGAATTCGTGATCAGCTTATATGTACCAGGCTTGCCAGGGTTGGCAGCAAGAGTAACAATATAAGCTTTCGCACCCTGCCTGTTGCTGTTTTCAGATTTTATTTCCAGATAGGTTTCGCTGGTATTAAACTCAATCAATATGCACCTGCCATTTGCTTTTGCTTTTTCTGCCTCGGCCTCCACTTCCTCATTGTCGAACAGTCTCCTGACATTCAGAATGTTAAACTCGTTATTGGCAAAGGAACTATACAATAACTCGTATGTCTGCTCAATGGTTTCATAAGTATTGACCTTGATGCTTCCCTTATCCACTATTTCCTGATAGTTTATGTTATCCGGAATGCTTATGACAGCAGGATATTGTATGTAAACAGGATCAACAACCATTCCCTCCAAATACTTTCTCGCATAGTCAGATATCCACTGGCTGGCATTATAACTCCCTTTTTTAATGAACCTCCCATTTATCGTTATATCGTTATCGAAAGTCACAACTGAACCATATGTTGTCATCGTGGCCGCTATATTGTCATCCGCACCAAACAGTTCAACCCGGTAGTCACCATCCCATTTGCTGTTGGTTTGTGAAAAAGTCTGTCCGGCAAGCAAAGTGCAGAATTCACTAATAAAACTGCTATCCGTATACTCAGCTTCACTATCGTCATACAAATTTTTTATTCGAATCTTCGAAATCTGCATGACATCGG
>DAIPML010000227.1:0-5918 GCA_036768735.1 Clostridiales bacterium
ACATGGCAATCAGATCCATTTACAGTGGACATTATTTCTGGATTTCAAGCATCAAAATAAGTAAATATTGCTTCTCTTTATATGGGTATATTATACACGCGACTATTTCTTTTTTCCAATCAGTTGTCTGGTTTCTCTAAAGTAATTCTGCCGATTTTCGCTGCACGGAATTCATCCAGAACAATATTACCGATTCTGTAGTAATCCACTTCTCCGCCTGAAATGAGACAACCTCTTTTTCTTCCTGCTTCTTCAATAAGCTCTAACCCTGTTTTATTACCCAAATCCGTAAGTTTAAATCTGCTTTTAAGATTCTCAGGGTAAAGAATAGATAGCTTCTCCATCAGACGAACCGCTAAAGTTGCAACATCCATAATTTCATCTTTAATAGCTCCCGTAAAAGCTAAATTCAATCCTGTTTCCTCATCATCAAATTTCGGCCATAATACCCCTGGCGTATCCATCAGCTGAATTTCACGATTTAACCGAACCCATTGCTTCGTTCTTGTTACACCTGGTCTGTCTCCTGTAATAGCGGTTGCTTTCCCCGCAATCCTGTTTATAAAAGCAGACTTTCCGACATTTGGAATTCCAACTACCATGGTTTTTGTAGCTCGTAAAATTCTACCCTTTTCCTCGGCACTCTTAATCTTTGGCTCCATTATTTTTCTAAGTTTGCTGGTAAGCTCCTTAATCCCCTCTCCGGTTAAGGAGTTTACATGAATAACGTCAATCCCGCATTTATTGAACCAATTACTCCAAAGCTTGTTCTTATCCGGATCTGCAAGGTCGCTTTTATTCAAAACTATTACTCTGGGCTTATTTTTAGTTAATTCGGCGATTTCGGGATTCTGGCTGCTCTTTGGGATCCTTGCGTCTAAAAGCTCAATAACCACATCCACTAATTTGATGTTTTCCGTCATCATCCGCCTTGTTTTCGCCATATGCCCCGGAAACCATTGAATGTTCATTAATTATCTCCACCTGTCTTCAAACTGTTTATTCATTATTTTAACACAAGATGCATAATAATTATACAAACAAACGCCTTTCTAACCGTTCATCCGAATGTTTTTTTCAATATATAGCCTTATTGATCTCACTTTCAATGATTTTAATAAAATGATAGCACATGCTGTAAATTTTTTCAATTCCAAGACTGATGCTACAATGGTCAATATAACTACTCTATATGTCAGCTATGCGACAGTCTCCCGTGATCAACTTATTGCTTTCGAATATTTACTGTAATAACGACTAAGTTTCGGTAATACTATTGACGTAGGATGTAAAACTCAGTATAATTTAACCGAAACTTCGCTGTATATACGACTTATTTTCGAATGGAGGAGCTTATGTATATTAAGCGTGACAGGTATCTGAACCAACTTATCAGCAGACAGGGTAATGGACAGATCAAAATCATCACCGGCGTGAGGCGATGCGGAAAGAGCTTCCTTCTGTTTAATATTTTCTGTGATTATCTTAGGTCAATGGGCGTGGCCGAGGAACAAATCATATCCATTGCATTGGACGACGACATCAACGAGAAGTACAAAGTGCCGGAGGAACTGTCTGCCTATGTTCGTTCCCGAATTATTGATCCAGACAAGACTTACTATGTTCTTCTCGATGAGGTGCAGTATGCGATATCCAAGAAAGAGCTGAAAAGTCCCGATGCTCCCGTCAAGCTCTACAGTGTCCTGAACGGTTTGCTTCGCCTGAAAAATGTAGATGTTTATGTGACCGGCAGCAATTCAAAAATGCTCTCAAAGGATGTAATGACCGAATTTCGGGGTCGTGGTGATGTTGTTGATATATACCCCCTGACATTTAAGGAGTATTACGATTATGTCAGCGGAGACAAATCCGATGCCTTCGAGAAATACGCTCTATACGGTGGGATGCCTCTGATACTGGCCAAGAAAACCGATGATGAAAAGTACAAGTATCTTACTAACCTTTTTGAGGAGGTCTATTTCAAGGACATCGTTGAACGATATAGGATAGAACTCCCTGATGTGCTTTCCGAGCTTGCCAGCGCTCTATGTTCCTCTGTTGGGTCGCTTACGAACGCCACCAAAATTGCGAATACCCTGGGCAGTGTTAAGGGTATTAAGGTGGGAAGCGAGACTATAGCTGCCTATCTTGAATATTTAACGGATTCTTTTCTATTCAAGTGTGCAAACCGCTATGATGTCAAGGGGAAAAAGTATTTTGAGTATCCATCCAAATACTATTGCGTGGACATTGGTCTCCGCAATGTAAGGCTGAATTTGCGCCAGCAGGAAGAAACGCATATTATGGAGAACATCATTTACAACGAGCTGATAGCACGAGGTTACTCCGTTGATGTAGGCGTAGTCAAAATAGAGGAAACGGATGAAGATGGAAAGCGGCATCAAAAGTCATGTGAGATTGATTTTGTAGTAAACCGTGGTTCGAAAAAATATTATATCCAGTCGGCTCTCAGTATGTCTGACGAGAGCAAGTCCAAACAGGAACTACGCTCGCTTCTGGCCGTGAATGATTTCTTTAGGAAGATCATAATATCCAAGACCTCAATGAAACCATGGACAGACGAGTTAGGCATTGTTCGGCTGGGGTTATATGATTTTCTTCTGAACGAGGACAGTCTAAACTTATGAGCAGTTTTGAGCAGTTTTCTTATCTTAACAGGAGCAGATCCATCTACCCCTGTTAAGACTACAGCCCTTACTATACTATATATGCTTCGATGAAATTAGGAATTATACAAAGAATCTCTGTCCCTTTAAATGACTCTATTTCTTACGAGGTATTTCTAGAAAGACTTTTACGATGTGAAATAAAGGGACGAGAAGAAAAGTGTTTTGAAAGAAATTTGAAGCATGCATTGTTTCCAGAATACAAGACTCTTGATGAATTTAATCTAGGTGAACAACAATCATTAAGTAAAAAACAAATCAATCAGCTTAAAGAACTAAATTGGACTGAGCAGGGTTACAATTTAATCCTGCTTGGACCGACTGGAGTTGGGAAAACCATGCTTTTAATAGGATTGGGCATACATGCCATTAGTAATGGCTACAAGGCTCATTTTACAACAATGAATGACTTGACGGTCAATTTTTGATGTGTTACTCTGATTATGGCAAAAGCAAATTCCTAGTGCGCCGCAGCAAGTTGAAGCAAAAGGTAGTCTATAATGCCAACCCAACATTGTTTGAATATTGGAAATTGTTTAAAGTGTGTTAGTGGGAGCCGGATGAGTCGAGAGGTTCAAGTCCGGTTCTGAGAGAGCCTGAGGGTGAAATTCCCCCGGGCTACTTACCTCATATTATTTACCATAATATGATATCATTTGCTCAGAAACATAACTAATCTGCGGCTATTTATATCACAGCATCTGAAAACAACACAGTTTTTAGTCAAAATTCTTAAGATAAGACAATTGACGATTATTACAAGCAAACTTTAGTTACTTGTTTACCACATAACCATAACAGTTTTAATTATACTTAAATATATTCAACGACTATTAGTTTAAACTCAAAAATAAGCCATGTTTTAATTTTTTAGCTGGAGGCTTTTTACATGAAAAAAGACAAAAATCATGAAATAAATCATAAAATGACAACGAAGAAAAAACTCCTTATACTGGCAATATCCCTCATTATTCTTACTGGAGCGTCAGCTGCCGTATTTCTGTTAATTCATAATGTTAATTTGCCTGTTGCAAAGGATACACCTACACCTCCTACTCCTACTTCAGCTCCAAAAGAAATCCCGGATGAACCTGTCGTGCCCGGAGCTGTAACTTCCGGAACTGTAACTTCTGGAACTGTAACTCCCGAAGCTGTCATCCGCGTTCCTTCAACCGTTACCGGCTTTAAAACAGAAAAACCCTTTGAGATTGTGGCTGAAAAAAGTGAAGAAACCGGTACGGCCATTAACAGCAGCTATCGGATTCTGTTTGAAAAAAATGAATATACTGCTGAGCAACTGGCCAGTATGATTTCGATTATACCTGAAACAAAATTCACAATTAAAAAGATATCCAACAACGAATATTTACTGAAGCCTGCCGGATTGTTGGATCTGAACAGGTTATATTCATTTCTGTTTTATGATGAGGAAAAGGGCATATACTATTCCTGGGCTTTTCAAACTCACGATGAATTTTTTGTCATATCCACATATCCAAAAAACAAGAACACATATGCCAAGGTAGACACCGGAATCGAAATAACATTTTCGGGAAAAGTTTATAATGACCTTTCTTCATATTTTGAAATAAACCCTAAAATATCCGGACGTTTTGAAATCAATAAAAATACCGTTGTGTTTACCCCAAACACTCCACTATCCTATGATACTATTTATACTGTAACTGTTAAAAAGGAATTCAGTCAATATTCAGGCGGGTTGTCCCTTAAAGAGGATACTGTGTTTTCTTTTCAGACCGGACCTGAACACGAAGAAAAAAATATAGATCACAATAAAAAATACATAGAATTCGCAAGAGAAATCTATAACTTTTACCCCAATGAGCTTCCGTTGATTTCAGTTCGCACCAATAATATCACTAAAAATGATGAGATTGAGATCTGCCTTTACAGGTATAGCAACGAGCATGAATTTAAGGAGGACCTTTTTGTAAAGAAAGACCGTCCTGATTGGAGTTGCAATTATAAAAAACAAATTGACTGCTCTGGAATGGAAGAGATTTTAAAAATGAAAACCACACTGCTATATGATTATGATAACAGTAACGAGTGGTATCCCGACATAAAATATATTGAATTGCCTGAAACACTGCCTGAGGGGCATTACGCTGCGGTGGTGCGTTATGACGATATGGAATGTAAAGCTCCTGTCCAAATTAACAGCATGGCTGTTTATATTGGAAGTGCGATAAACAAAACCATAGGTTTTATTTATGATTCACAGACTTCATCTCCGGTAGAAGGAGCAGAAATAGTTTTTGATAAATTATCCATGAAAACCGGAACAGATGGGTTAGCTGTTTCCGATACCCTGTTGATAGAGGAAGAAGGATCAACATATAAGAATTACACTATAAAAAGAAAAGGTCATCCCTCATACTATAACGTTTTTGGCACATCATACTATAGCTATTACTATAGTAGATATTACAAAAAAGAATACCCTCATTATTATTATGATTTTGGAAGCTTTCAGATAAAAGACTTTCGATTCAAATACTGTGGATATTTATATACCGACAGGGATATGTATCTGCTGTCCGACACTATAAATATATGGGGAATGCTTGCAAGCATGGATGACAGCGAAGTGCCCCGGGAAGTAACCGTAAGGCTGGCAACAAGCCCTGAATATTTTCCATATAAATATACCATTATTGATGAAAAGAAAGCATATTTAAACGATATGAATATTATCAAATCAAGCATGGTGTTTGAGAATTTAAGCACTGGCTATTATGTTCTTGAGGTTCTCAGCGAAGATGAGCTTCTTTTAGGAAAGATTATTTACATCAGTGAGCATAAAAAGCCTACCTATTCCATTGACACTTCATTGGATAAAAAAATTGCAGCCTATGGTGAAAAGATACGGTTTGAACTTGACACCAAATTATCTGATGAATCACCGGTAAACGGCATGGAATTTAAATACTACATTAACGGACTTTCCATACCTGATAGCATGGGAACTCTGACAACTGATGCAACTGGCAGATCAGGCCTTGAAATAGATGCCATTCCGGATACAGACTCCTGGAGGCCCAAAGAGGTATCCGTTCTTATTAGAAGCAATAACAGTGAAGAAAGAAATGTGGAAGCATATGAATACCTGACTGTTTTCCCGCGTGATGTCATGGTAAACGTAATAAACAGCACCGAAGACATGGAAAATTTCAATGTAACAATAGAGACAAACAAAATTGATATCAG
>DAIPML010000228.1:0-1994 GCA_036768735.1 Clostridiales bacterium
AGGGTGTGAGCGGATTTATTTATCCCTCTACCATTAATCCGGTTTCAAAGGGCATTTGGACCAAACTTTTTACAAAATACCCTCTACTACTAATCCGGTTTCAAATGAGGTTCTACAAAACTTCTTCCACATTTTTTAAAAATAGATTGCTCCATTTGGGAAAATAAAGCAGCCATCGGCTTAAGAACTTTACTCAAGCTAATGGCTGCTGTCATAGAGGCTCAATTATCAAAAGGTGAATCCGAATTAATAAACACTACTTATTCACTTAGGTTATATACAATATAAATATGTATTTACAGAATTAACATTTCTAAGACACAAATATTATTGTCTTATCGCACAAGATGGATTATAATATATTAAACGAAGGCAAAGGAGAATGAACTGATGAAAGTTACTTACAAAAAACTTTGGAAGTTATTAATAGATAAGAATCTGAAAAAGATAGATTTACTAGAACTTGCGCCTATTAGCACATCTACCCTCGCCAAGCTCGGAAAAGACGAATATGTGAGCATGGATGCACTTGTAAAAATATCAACTGCTTTAAATGTTGATATCGGCGACATTATTAGCCTAAAAAACAATACTGCCGAGGGGGATAACTAGAACATGATCTATAAGATGATAAGTAAAAAAAGAGAGGCATGGCTTGCCTCAAAAGATTGTCAGATAACTGGCCTTGTTAACTATATTACGTCAACCGGTAAAATGAGGGATGCTCAGGTAGAAGCTATTACGACCTATCTATTTTTGAAAATAGCCTGTGATAATAAACCCCTATATCAGTTGATGAATGCTGGTTACCTTAATAATTTCAATATACAAGAGCTTGAATTAAAATCAAACACAAGAGCCTTTTTAAATAATAATCCCGGTGCGGCTGCCTTATTGGAATACGCATCGCTGACTGATGATGCCGGCACAATAATATCACCAAAGGTTGTTAAACAAATTAAAGAAGACCCTGAAAGCATAGACTACAAATCTGTTCTAAAATCACTATTTTATGATATTTCTTACACAGACTACTTATTTAGTTTGCCAATGGGGGCGGGAAAAACATATCTAATGGCCGCCTTTATATATTTGGATTTATATTTTGCACAAAATGAACCTGATAATAAAGCATTTGCTCATAACTTTATAATCTTTGCTCCCTCTGGGCTAAAAACTTCTGTAGTGCCCAGCCTTAGAACCATACAGCATTTTGACCCATCGTGGGTGATTCCCGAACCGGCTGCTTCAGACTTAAAACGCAAACTTATTTTTGAAGTTTTAGATCAAAATAAAAGCGCAAAGAAATCTAATAAAACCAAAAACCCTAATGTCCAAAAAATTGCTATCCACCAGCCTTTGGATAGCCTGTTTGGATTGGTTGCTGTTACCAATGCAGAAAAAGTTATTCTTGACCGTATTCAGGAAAAAGACGGTCAAATTATTATGTTCGAAAAAAGTGATGATGAAAAGGATAGGCAAGCCAACGAATTAAGAAATCTCATAGGTAAGCTGCCTCAATTATCTATCTTTATTGATGAGGTACATCATGCGGCAACTAATAACAAAAAACTTCGGGCTGTAGTTACGAAATGGATGGAAAACAAAACACTGACAAGCGTAATTGGTTTTTCCGGCACACCCTATCTTGAAAAAGCTGAGCGGTTTGATGTTGCGGATAAGTTGACGATAGCAAGTTCTGAGATTTCAAACATCGTGCACTACTATCCCCTTATTCAGGGCATTGGAAATTTTCTCAAAGTACCTGCCGTGAAAATAGCCACAAATAATGAACGCCTGGATATAACCGAAAAAGGCATCCGTGATTTTTTAGATAAATATAAAGATACAGTGTACTACGATGGCACAGTTGCAAAAATTGGAGTCTATTGCGGTAACATCGAAACCCTTGAAGAACAGGTTTATCCCCTTGCTGTACGCATTGCAGAAGAATATGGCCTTAATCCATCGGAAGCAGTTTTAAAATTTCATGG
>DAIPML010000228.1:2094-5861 GCA_036768735.1 Clostridiales bacterium
GCATTGCAGAAGAATATGGCCTTAATCCATCGGAAGCAGTTTTAAAATTTCATGGTGGAAATAAGAAATTCTCCATACCTGTTGATAGTGCCTTAGCCTTTGAGAGTCTTGATAAGCCATTTTCAAGAGTTCGCATTGTGCTGCTTGTACAGATTGGCAAGGAAGGTTGGGACTGTCGAAGCTTGACGGGAATCATCCTATCCCAAGAAGGGGACTGCAGTACAAATATGGTGCTCCAGACATCTTGCCGCTGTCTTAGACAGGTGGAAAGAGGAAATCTGGAAACGGCACTGATCTATCTCAATGAAAGTAATGCAAAAATATTAAACACCCAACTAGAAAAACAGCATCATATTTCAATTAAGGAATTTGAAAAGGGCAAGATAAATCCTAACGCCACAATTAAACGATACGACCGTACAGCCTATTTAAGGTTGCCTAAAATTGATTTTTATCAGCTGAAAATCAACTATAGAACGTTTGTTATTGATGAAAGTTTATCTGTCAGTGAAAATATCTCTGCTTCAATCCAAGGCTCAAAAAAGGATCAGATTATAAAAGAGGCCGTTTTCAAACAGGGATTAGATATCACTGAAATACAAACAAAAAGCATAGAACACGGTCTTGTTTTGGCGAATTATAATACGTGGCTTTATAATATCGTTAAAGAAAGTTTTGGCTATATCTCTATTTCAGATTTGAATCCTCATAACTATAAATTAATGGCTGTATTTGAATCCATTACATATAAACGAGATGGTAACATATATTTTAGCTCAAACTATGATATTCAGGCTATAAATGCCAATATACGCAAAGCTTTCTATGGGAAGCGCAGCTTTGAAACTGTTGAAGAGCTCATTCCTGAAGAAGCTGCTTTGCTCAAAGTCGAAAGTTTTACAACGGAAATAGAGGTGAAGGATTCATCTATTTTTTACCCTGATGAAAAGACCGTCGATAACATCATGCTTGATGACAAAGGAAAGCTTAAGCTCACTCCAAAAGAACAGAAAATGTTAGAGCTTGCCGAGGAAACCGGTCAAACGAATATCGCTGAAATGCTGAGAAAACAAATAATTTCCCATCCCATGAAAGACAGATCCTTCCACTACCTGCCTTATAAGGCTGATAGCGGCTTTGAAAGAACATTTTTAGACGAAATTTTAAAGCTGGATGTTGTTAAAACTGAAGGCATAGAAATATATTATAACGGTGACAGAGCTTTGACAGAATTTAAGATTAAGTGCTATAAACAAAATGGTATGAAATGGTCTTATATAGGCATGTATACCCCAGACTTTTTAGTAATTAAGCGTAAGGATAAAAAAATATACAAAGCAGTAATTGTCGAAACCAAAGGTAGAATTTATGCAACTGATCCTTCTTTTAAAGACAAACGAACCTTTATGGAAACGGCATTTACAGAAAAGAATAACGATAAATTTGGATATGACCGCTTTGAATACCTTTATCTTGAAGATAACCTAAGCGAAAATGACAGAATAATGACGACAGCAAATATAATTAAGAAATTTTTTAAGGAGAATTGATTAATGAAAAGAGATATGGAGTTAGTTAGAAAAGTTTTATTTTTAATCGAAGAACAAACAGAGCTTGATTCTAGTGTTTGCATTGAAGGCTATAGTTCAGGGGATATTGGTCGGCATTGTTCTATGATGTATGAGTATGGTTTAATTAAAAACTTCAGTGCACTGGCTGCTGATGATGATCCCTATTATCATTTTTCTGCTAATGGCCTTACATGGGAAGGGTTTGACTTCTTAGACAAAATAAGGGATGAAGGTATTTGGCAAAAAACCGTTAAGACAATAGCCAAAAAAAGCTTGGATATGTCTATCAAGACAATAGGAACAATTGCAACTGCCTTTATAACAGCGGCTACTGAGGGAGCCGTTTCTGCAATAATGAAAAATGGAGGAGAAATTTAATGGCAATTAAGTATATACCCTTTTTCCCTGATCCTATTGAAGGACAGGCTATTTTAGATAATTTCAAACGCACCTTGAAATATAAGGGTGCAAATGATATTAGAGGTAATCTGCGCCGTGGCATGCCTCTTTATGAAATGGAGAAACAGGAAACTGTAGGCGAAAATAAAGACGGCAATATGGTCATCCGTGGCGAATGTGTTTCTGCTTGTGCTTATCTAAAGGAACAAGGAATTGAAGTTGATCTTGTCTATATCGATCCTCCCTTTGCTAGCGGTGCTGATTATGCTAAAAAGGTATATGTTCGCCGTAACCCAAAGGTCGCCGAAGCAATTGCAAAGGCAGAGCAGGAGCTTGAAACAAGTGAGGAATTCCGTGCCTTTGAAGAAAATATGTACGGTGATGTCTGGGATAAGGAAAAGTATCTTAACTGGATGTATGAAAACCTTATGGCGATTAAAAGCGTGATGAGCGAGACTGCCAGTATTTATGTGCATTTAGATTGGCATATAGGACATTATGTAAAGATTCTTTTAGATGAGATTTTTGGTGAGGACAATTTTATTAATGAGATTGTCTGGTGTTATAGCGGACCTGGTTCCCCGGGAATGAGACAATTTAATCGAAAGCATGATACTATCTTTTGGTATTCAAAATCAAATACATATAATTTTTTTGATCAACAAATAAGAATTGGACATCATGCAAAAACAATCGAAAACTTTAAAAAAGGTTTAGATGGGTCTGGTTTTGTTAGTGATAATTATGACCTTGATGCAAAGGGAAAAATACCTGAAGATTGGTGGCAATTTGCTATAGCTGGGCGCTTTCCTGTTGATGGCGTAAAAAGAGTTGACTATGCCACAGAGAAGCCTTGGGCTTTGATTGAACGCATTATAAAAGCTTCCTCTAATGAAAATATGCTCGTAGCTGATTTTTTCGGCGGCAGTGGCGTAACAACAGCTGTTGCAAACAAACTGGGCAGACGATTTATTCACTGCGACATCGGCATAAATTCTATTCAAACAACTCGTGACCGCCTCGTTGCCGATAAGGCTGAATTTGATGTACTTGAAATCAAAGACGGTGTTTCCCTCTACCGTAATCCTGTTCAAACCATGAAGAAAATCAAATCCCTTATTCCGGGGCTTAAAAATGAAGATGGTCTGGACAGCTTTTGGGAAGGGTCTATCTCTGATAGCAAGCTGGGCACAATTCCGGTCTATGTGCCTAATCTTATGGACAGCAGCTCAAAGCTTCTTGATGTAGTTATGATGAACCGCATTTTGCATGAAGCCCTTCCCGATCTCGACAGCAATATTAAAAAAGTAATTGCTTACTACATCGATATTACAGATAAAACAGAGATAGAAAAATTTATTGCTGATGATGACAGCACTACAATAAAAATTGAGCTTAGGGATTTGAAAGATGTTCTTGATGATGTTGTGATTGAGGATTATGCAGAATTTTCCTGTGAACAGGTGCAAGAAACCTTGATTCCCGAGTATAAAACAACAATAAACCGATTTATGAGCGACCGTGTAAACCAAAAAATTGATGAATACAATCAAAAAGCCTTTGCAAATTCCAGCGAAAAAAGACCATATAGGCCAATTGTTATAAGCAATGAGGGCTTAGAGTTAATAGAATTTTTATCGGTTGACTGCACTGCTGATAGCGGTGAATGGCATTCAGATACAGAAATAAAAATAGACAAGCTGGGTTATGTAATATTTAATGGTACAAAAACAAAGGACTTCTGGGATGGAAGCATAAAAAGCGAAGAGAAACCCCTACGCTTAAAGATCCGCAACA
>DAIPML010000229.1:0-5849 GCA_036768735.1 Clostridiales bacterium
AACTTCGTCATGCCGTAACAGTTGCCAATATTCGTGATTTTATTGATTCCCTGCCGTTGGGTTATAACACCAAGATCGGGATGGAAGGTAGCGGTATTAGTCAAGGACAACGTCAACGCATTTTGATTGCCCGTGCCGTGTATAAAAATCCGGAGTTTATCTTTTTGGATGAAGCTACAAACGCCTTGGATGCCAATAACGAAAAAGAGATAATGAAGCACCTGCATGAGTTTTACAAGGGTAAAACCGTTGTAGTGGTAGCACACCGATTGAGTACGGTACGTGATGCCGACAAGATCGTGGTGTTAGACCAGGGAAAAGTGGCCGAAGAAGGTACACACCAAGAACTGACCGCTTTGCGTGGCAAATATTATGAATTGGTTAAAAACCAGTTGGAGTTGGGTAAATAAGCTGCGAAGCATGGAAAACGAAGAAAAGAAATACAAAACGATTGAACTTCGCAGCGAGGAAGTGCAGGAGGTGATGAGCGAGATTCCGCCGTGGATACTCCGTCGCGGCATTACCACGCTGTTCGTTATCGTGATGGCTTTGTTAATTGGCAGCTGGTTCTTTAAATATCCCGATACCATTACGGCAGAAATAACGGTAACCTCGCTGGAACCGCCGGCGAGCATCATTGCCCGCTCCACAGGAAAGATGGATGAGATTTACGCCAAAAACAACCAGACGGTTACGGCGGGAACCCCTTTGGCGGTCATTCAAAATCCGGCAAACAGCGAGGATATGCTTTCGCTTATACAAACGATAAAACAGTGGGAAGCATCGGACTATTCCGATGAAACGACATTGTCCGTTTTTGCCGAAAAGTCATTCGCTCTGGGGGGTATCCAATCCGTTTATGGCGCTTTTTTGAACAGTTTGAGCGATTATCAAAATTACAAGAGACTGAACTATTATCCGCAGAAAATAGCATCGCAGCAAAAACAGCTGGCCACTCAACGCGAATATTATAATCGTATCATCCGGCAAGAACCGGTAGTAAGCGAACAATTTCATACTTCCAAAAATATTTTTGAGCGCGACTCCATTCTTTTGTCTAAGAATGTTATTTCCGGTAATGAGTACGACCTGTCAAAAAACAGTTTTTTACAAACCAAGCAATCCTATCTTTCGTTTAACGCATCGCTTAAGCAATCGGAACTTCAACTGATGCAGGGCGAAGAAAACCTGTTGGACTTACGCCAGCAAGCCACGGAGCTGGAACAAAAATACCAACTTTCGCTACAAAATGCCATTGAAGCATTGAATGCCCAGATAAAAGCGTGGGAACGCGACTATTTGTTGGTCAGCCCGATAAACGGTGTTGTAACCCAAATGGGCGTTTGGAGCAGCAACCAGAACGTGAACGCGGGCGAAACGGTATTTACCGTTGTACCCTCGCGGCAAGACAGACCCAGGGGCAAAGCATTGCTTCCCGTCCAGGGCGCGGGGAAGGTCAGGACAGGACAGCGGGCAAATGTCCGCATCAACAACTTTCCCGACCAGGAATTCGGTTATCTCATCGGAAAAGTGGAAAGCATATCCAGTATTCCCACCGCCGAAGGCTTTTACGTGGTGGAAATCGGTTTCCCAAACGGTATGCAGACCAACTACGGAAAGACTTTGCCCATCACCCAACAAATGGCAGGTAGTGCAGATATTATAACAGAAGACTTACGGTTGATGGAACGGTTTTTTATGCCGGTAAAGAAATTACTGAAAAACCAACAGTAAAAAATAATGTGCTCAAAGAAAGGATGATAATCAGTGATCGTTATTGTGATTATTAAATAAATTGAGATATGATGCTTGCTATAGTCATTCCATATTATAATACAGATTATTTTGATAAGACAATGTTATCTCTGGCTTGCCAAACTGATAAAAGATTCAAGGTTTATATCGGGAATAACAACAGTCCTGATGATCCAGGAGAGATTTTAGAAAATTATAGAGACAAATTGGATATTGTTTATAAAGAGTTCAACAATGAACGGAATCCAGTTACATTGAGTGAGCAATTTTTACAATGTGCATCAATGATTTCCAATGAAGAATGGTTCATGATATTAGGAGACGATGACATCCTGGAACCGAATGTTGTCTCTGATTTTTATAGGCATCTTCCACAAATAAATAAAAATCAGATTAATGTGGTTAAATATTCAACTATTTTAATTAATATGTGTGATGATCTGATTTCTACAGTCTATAAACATAATCAAATAGAAAAATCTACTGATTTGTATATAAAAAAAATTACAAATAGAAGCCGGTCATCGTTAAGTGAACACATATTTAGGACCAGGCAATTTCTTAAATACAAAATACCATATTTTCCTTTAGCTTGGTATGCCGACGATATGATGATCTTATTATATTCAAACTTTGATAAAATCTATTGTATTTCGGATTCGGTTGTTGCGATAAGACTCTCCGGGAAAAACATATCAAGTTGGGAGAATAAACATAAAAGAGAGAAAATCGAAGCCTCAATTTTGTTTTATTCAGAATTAATAACCAAGCATAATAAAAACTTTAATATTGAAGATTTGAAGATTTTGTACAAACACTTAATTTATTACATGTTAAATAACTACAACTCTAATGATTTTAGCAAAAAGATAAAAAGGGGAATAAAGCTATTCGGTACTGAATATACAAACAACATTCTTTTAGATATAAAATATCCTGTAAAATATAATGTAGCTAATGATGAAATAAAAACATTTGCTGATAATTATTATATAAATACATTTTGCTTTTACAATAACAGGAATAAGTACCAGGAATATTTCTCGAAAAAAAAAGAATTCCGTATTCATTGGATTAAATCTACTTCTCCTTCGCCTAATATTAACCAGAAGAATTTGAATTCAATATTAACCCGTTCAATTCAAGAAGAGGACGATGTTATAATAATTTGTTTTGATAACTATCGATTTAAAAGAAACTATTCCAAATATAGTCTTTTCAAGTATATTCTTATAGCTAAATTCTATCAGGCGGATATCTTATTTGGTAATGGGAGTGAAATGGATTATATGTGTAAAATACAAGACGAGTTGTATTGGGTAAATAATATCAAAAAATCAAATTTTATTGTATTATACAGAAAGTTTTTCAATAAAATACTCGATATCAATCTACTCAATTCAAAAAGTTTTCCGGAAACCATATCAGCTTTATCTCACGACAAGTTAATGACAAATGATATGTCAATCTAATTCATATTTTACACAATTACCCTAAATTTAGTTTATCATGAGAATATCCGTAGCTTTATGCACATATAATGGTGGAAAATACATTGCAGAACAACTCAGTAGCATCTTGAATCAAAATTATGTGATTGATGAAATCCAAATAGGAGATGATGGCTCGACTGATGATACGATAGACATTATTAATGATTTTAAAAAGCGACATGAAAATATATTCCTCACTTTAAATCAACGACGAGTGGGTATAACTGACAATTTCGAAAATACTATAAAAAGATGTCGTGGAGATTATATATGTTTGTCCGATCAAGACGACATCTGGCATCCTGACAAATTAAAAATTATCATACCTGTATTGCAGCAGAACCCTAAATTTCAGGCATGTTTTACTAATGCGAGTTTTATTGATGAGAATGGAATTAAAATTGATGGTAGTTTATGGGAATCATATGGAGTATTAAAAGAAAAAGAACATTTATTGGACCCGGAGCGACTGTTCGAACATCTTCTGAGATTTGGAAATATTGCCACCGGAGCTACCATGGTTCTTAAAGCGGAAGCTATAAAGGATATTATGCCTTTTACGAAAAGGTATAACTTCGAATTCCATGATTTTATAATAGCCCGGAAATTGACAATGAATAGGAGTATAATTCCTATCAATAAGAAGCTAATGGACTATAGACTCCATGAGGGACAACAAGCGGGAGTTTTCAATAGAAAACATTGGGGTGATTTATTTTTTAGAAAAAAAGCTATTTTTTCCGGAAGGATTAAAGATGTAGCTTATCAGAAGGCTCTTTATCATGCATGGTATTACTACAAAAGTTCGGTTAATGAATTTCGATTGAAGGAAAATTCCTCAAATTATCTGGTAAGAAAATGCTACGTTGAATCTAAAAAAGAATGGGATGAAATTAAAAAACAATCATGGTCTCAATACGATTGTATTAATGATGGTTATTTAATTAAAGAATATACATCTAACCGTAAAAGATCTTTGTGTTATTTCGTATGTTATACGGAAACCACCCCCGATAACTCTGATCTTAGATATATCAATGAATTAAAAAAACATTTTGATCAGATTGTCATCTTGACGAATTACGAACATATGGGAAAATACACGGATTGTGAATTTGAAATTTTGGACAATAAAGGATACGATTTTGGATTTCTATATCAGGCGATTAATGGCAAGGATTTAGCGGGGTATCATTCCATATCATTTGTAAACAACAGCAATATTCTACTAAAGGATAAAACTCTTGATGAGTTTTTCGAGTGGGTTCATCAGCAGGATTCAAAATTCTGTGGTATAACAGATTCTTCAGAAACGGTAAATGAATTGGATGAATCTTATCATATACAAAGCCATTTCCTTATTTTTAAAGACGAAGCTATTATTCTTTTACAAAGATTTTTCACGATTATAAACTTTGAAAGGTTTTTCCTGATAGAAAATCAAAAACAATTAAGACATGCTATAATAATTGAATGTGAAATCGGGTTAACTCAGTTTATGATAAGGAACAGAATACAACCGGTCTCATGGTTCAGATCTATAGAATTCAGCAAAGAGTACAATATGCCTCTCGACAAAATCAACCTACACATTATGTTCTGGAAAGAACTAATAGAAAAAGGATATCCTTTGATAAAGAAAAAAATTCAAATGATAGACACTATCCCCAAAAGTGTGTAAAAGGTTGTGTAAATTAAACTGTGTCAGGTTTTATTGGGGGAGTATTACATTTAGTGTGTTGAGTTGAATCTAAGTTTTCTATGGTGTATCGAATCCATTGTTATAGGACATTCTTAACGTGGACAGACTTACTGACAATACCTTGTCTGTTGTATTCCAAAAGCCTTTTCTTGTCCAAAGCCATATAAAACGACACAGTCTAACCTTTCGCCTCATCAGAAACATTTGAATCGAAAAATCATTTGTTATAGTCATAGCTCAGCGGTGCTGATGGTTACCGTAACGATTTACTTGTGGTATTGGACTACTATTCCTTCATCAAATGCTTCAAATTATCATCATTTTTAATCCGTTCCATTTCAGATAAAACAATATTTTCTACATCTGATTTTATCTGTCTGTAATTTCGTTCAATATCCTGCATCATCGTATCATTTCCGTTTTCATCGGTAAATAAAACTATTTCAGGGATCTTTTGGTAGGCTTTTGTTTCGGCAGCAACACGGGCATTATCTACCACAATCTCGCAATGAAAAATCTTCTGTTCGATGCGTTCGTCAAAGTTATCCGATACGGCACCCACAAACATACCTTGTGTGAGATTACTAATTTTGGATGCCGGAATAAGGCTGTCCATCTGGGTAGAAATAGACGTGGATTTATCCTGTCGGTTAATGGTCATACTTTGCCGTTTCTGCAATACTTTTCCGAATCGTTCCGATAACGTTTTGGCTGTTTCGCCTACCACTTGTCCCGAAAAAATATTACCGACCGTATTTTGAATAACCTTGCTTTCCTTGTCGCCGTAATCGCGTGTCAGTTGCGAAAAGTCCTGGAATCCCAAACAAACTGCCACCTTATTAGAACGTGCCGTAGCAATCAAATTATCCAATCCACGAAAATAAATGGTTGGCAACTCG
>DAIPML010000230.1:0-5849 GCA_036768735.1 Clostridiales bacterium
TTATTGCCGTTATTGCTATTGCTTTTATCAATTACTGTTGCCACTATGGTTATTGGGTGGATATATATAATAGGATATAATAGGGATTTGCTTTTCTCATAGTTAGAGTAACACATCAAAAATGACAGTCAAGAACACCAAAAAATATAAATCCACCTTATTTCTACGGTATTGTATGAATAAAAGGTGTGTTGAGATTTAAAACGAACGGAAAATCATAAGTATAAAGAATAAAATATTGAATTCAAAGCAAATACGTATATATAACAGCATAGCGAAATAGTACCTTACCAAGATGCAGCATTTATTGAATTTCAATGTTTATAGTGGTAAAATGTTCAAAAAAGAGTCTCACGAGACTAACGAAATGGCGGCAAGCTATAAAGACCGTGGAAGCTGTTGATTGATTTGGATATGTCACAAAAGCAATTGAAGATCAAATCAAATTTGATCTTGCAGACGAGTGCTTAGATTAGTAAAGCAAGGATTTAACAACTACCACACCAGAGGATATATGCCCAATGATAGATTGCAAGATTTAGATGTTGTTGAATTTGTACCGGATGTGCATATTGATAAGATTGGAGATTTTTCGGAATGAATGATAAAATACTTGCTCAAAACAAGTCCTCGTGGAACGGAATGTCAGACAATTGGTCAGGTACTATTTTACCTGCTTGGGGTTGCTCATGTCCAAAAGAGGACGAATTACATTTGCTTCCTGACTTGCATGGGAAAAAAGTGCTGGAAGTTGGCTGTGGAAGCGGTTATTCACTTAAATGGTGCGGTGATCGCGGTGCGGGTGAACTATGGGGACTGGATATTTCTAACCGCCAGCTTGAAAACGCAACAAACTATTTGACAGAAAACGGATATCATGCAACACTGTTCTGCTCTCCGATGGAGCTTTTTAATATGAATTAAAATTGCCGGTCGTCATATAGCTTAAAGGATACGCCCATGGAATGATCCTTGATGGTAAACGCATACACCGTTGCACTTGCCGATTGAATTTCATTTCGCAGGAAAGCGTCAAAGTTATCCATGTAGATACAGGTACCGTCAGCAACTAATTAATCAGCTTCATCACCATCACAAGCAGCGCTTGTAGCTATGAGACAAACCATAGGTACAAGCGCTATATGCGTTTGTGCCTGTGGTGGAGTATAGATTAACAATAAACACCATTTGGGCATGAATAATAAAATGCCTAGATGGTGTTTTTATTTTGACTGAAATTGGAGGTAATATTCATGGCAATTGAATTAAGGAATTTGAAAGGAACCGGCGTTTTTTTGCCTCAAGAACAAAGGACAAGGCAGGAGATTATACGAAAGCTTCAGAGTATCTTTGAGAAATACGGTTACCAGCCAATAGAAACACCTGCTATCTGTTATTTTGATGTATTGGCTTCGAAATATGCAGGAGGTGCAGAAATTCTAAATGAGGTTAGTAACAGCGAATGAAATATTATAAAAGCCTATAATCATTATAAAAAGCTCGTAGTAAATAAAAATTTTGAGATATCTCTTGAATATAAAACGTATGTTCGATATGATGTTAGCATCAAAGTATTTAGCTTATCTTCGGAAACATTAAGAAAAATAATACCCGTAAACCCTTAGTGTATAAGGATTTGCGGGTGTTTTAGTTATGCGAGATTTCGTTGTGTAATTTAGTTTTTTTTTACATCCCCAAAATTTTTTTTAATCTCTGCTAGAGTCACGTATTTTAATCCAAAGTTCGTTCCGAAAGCTTTGTTAAAATCTTCAAAAGAAGCTTCCGCAGCGGTGAACATCCAGAGATTCTGCTGGATGTAACCGCACTCGATACTCCTTAGAATATCCGTGATTTTCTCAATATTGTATTTGCCTCTGAGTCTCATCTCAACAATACGAGCTATGAGAAGGGCGATAAAGCATATCAGGAAATGTGCATTAATGTGCTCTGCGGTATGAAGAAATACCGGACGTGCATAAAGCACGCTCTTTGTTACCTTGAACGATTCTTCGATGCGCCAAAGCCCCCTGTAAATATCGATTATCTCAGTGTCCGGTGTGTCCATCTCGCTTGTGACGATGGCGTAGTATCCGTCATATTTCTCTTCTTCGGCGATTTTTCCGAAATCAAGAATAAGCTTTTCCTCGACATTACTGATTTCACCGGTCTCCTTATCAATCTTGATATTTTCGATATATCCAGCCGCGCCGTAATCGAAATTGCGTTTGTACTTCGAAGGGTTCTCGATAAGCTTGAGCGCTTTGGCAATTGCCTCTTCCCGCTTGTATTTAGCCCGTTTGGCGTATTTTTCCGAGTAGAATGAGATCCATTTCTGCTCGACCTTCACGCTCTTCTTTTTCTTTCGTTTGCCCGCTTGCTGATCTACGGTAACTTGTATGACTGCGTCGGGAACCATCTTGGATTTAAACTTGTGCTCTTTGGAATAAATATGATAATCGATTTGATCAAGAACCCATGTCTTGAATTCATCGCTTGCGCCCCTGATGCTCTTGCTGTAGATGTAACCGTCACCCAGAGCGGAGTTGTATGCGATGTTGTCGCCGCTATTCAAACCTTTGTCGGCAACTGCAATAATACGTTTTACCCCGAATTTCTTCTTTGCCTCTGTCAACACGGGCATAAGGGTTTGCGAGTCATGCGTGTTACCGGGGAAAAGCTTGTAAGATATCGGAAGATCTGCTCTGTCGATAAAGAGTCCCATCTGCACGATTGGATTTTTTCGGTGCTCTTTTGAAGGCCCTTTCTTCCGAAGCTCGTCCTCCCTGTCAATCTCAAAGTAGTAGTTGGTTACGTCGTAGTATACAAGGTCGGTCTGCTGACCGGAAATCTCTGTTACCTTTTCATTGAGGTGCTGCTGTAATGCTGGACTGATTGTGTCAAAGTGCGTAAGGGAATCATATACGTCATCCAATGAAAAATTAAAGTTGTCAAAGAAGATGTCTTTTTTAAGTACGGTGGCTCGCTTTGAACCGGGATAGAGCAACATGCTGAATACCAGAAGCCGCATGATGGCGTCAGTATTGAACTTGAATTTCTTGTGCCTTCTCGCATTCTTTAAAAACCTATCAAGTTCAAGCTCATGGTAAATCTTGCTAAACACAACATGTCCATAGCTTTTCTTGTGCGCTATGCCGCATTCGAGTTGCTCGGACGTATCAAGGGTAATGGTTATCATTTTGTTTTCCAGACGCTCTTTATCCATTTGCGCAGCGACTGCTTCGAAATGTGTGATGGGATCAGCGTAATCTTTCAATAACTCATCAACATAACCAATTTTCTGTATCGTCTTCTGCTTAGATTTGCCCTGATTGTCGCAATACCCGTGAACGATGGATAAATAAATCCGTCCCGTTTTCTTGTTTCGGTTTTGTCCGATATTTTTCTAACACCAGCTTCATTTTTAGCTTTATTAAGAGCATCAACTTTTTTTTGGAAATAAGCAACGGGATCTGTAATACCATTTTTTATATTGGTTTTAATTGATCCTAAAGATTCATAGGACTTATGCGCAGTACCTTTCTTATCATGGTGCTAGCTTCTAAAGACGGGTTTTATGTATTTATTAATAGGAAAGTAAGCAAAACAAATGTTGACTTGGATCGCAAATATAGATACAATAGTTTAAATAATGGAAAATATATCGTTATAATAACACTCACGTTTAGAGCGACATCTCGTGTACTTTCTTATATTCCAACTATGCATAGGCATCAAAAGAATAAAAAATATAGTTGTTGGAGGAACCCAGAATGAAAATTAATGCAGTAAGCAAGACTATCAGTTTACTACTGGTATTGACATTATTATTTGGCATATTCGCTCAGCCAGTTATGGCTAGCAGCAACAAGGAGAACAAAAATCATAATAAACCTGAATCTAAGGTGGAGCAAAAAAATGAAGCACTTACACAAGACGCAAGTATATATGATAATTCTGCACTTTCTGGGTTAAAACAATTGGCAGAAATCTCAACAAGCTCGGCTATTTTAATTAATAGTTCAGATATTGAGGATATTCTTGATGATTATACTGATGAAGAGATAGACAATATGGAAAATCCAGATGATGATAGAGTAAATGGCAAGGCGAAAGGTAATGTCAAAGGGAAAGAGAATCATGGCGATAAAAACGAAATCAATATTCTTTGTGTTCTGATTAATGATTACGAAGCCGCAATAGAAAACGAATATATAAATGGGGTATTTTTAAAAAGTACATATTTATTAGATATAAAGAGTAAATTGGCTGTATATCTGAAAGTATTAAATCAGTCAAAAGATATTTCTGATGAAGACAGGAATTTGATTAAGGATATACAAAATAATTTTTATTTATCCAACAGTATAGTATGCAGTAATGGAATTATTCTTTTAGATTATTTAAGTAAAGTTACTGAAAACAGAAAATCAGAAAAGGCATTAGAAAATTGTCTAAAGAATGCGATAAAGCATAAGGAAAAAGCATTCGATTTCCAAAGCAAAGGATTAGCGATTCTTTCTATGCAATCATATAGAAACTCATACAAGGAAGTAGTTAAAGGGTTTGAAAAAGCCGGATATGAATTGAATGATGCATTCTTTGAAACAGAACTAGATTCCGATGGAGATACAGTGCCAGACGGGCATGAATTACTCAACGGAACAAATCCTTTTGTTGCAGATGTGAAACCTATTGAGTATGTCGATCTAGGAGACGGGAAAATCAATTCAAAGTACTTATACAATGCAATATACCCCAATTTATACTTACGAGGTTTAAGTATAGACAATATATTACTGGCTGATGACTATGATAATGATGGGCTGAATTTAGAAAAAGAATACGAGTATGATACAAACCCATTTTCTGAAGATACAGATGAGGATGGAATAAATGATTATGATGAAATATCAATTTATAATACAAACCCTTTAAAATGGGATACTGATAATGATGGACTGAGTGATGGTACTGAAATATCAGCAGGACTAAATCCATTATTGGCTGACACTGATGGAGATGGAATTATATCAAAGAGGTATTACTGGTGAGCAAGCACTAAAAATCTCGCACCCAGGTGAGTCTCAGAAATTCTTTACAACATTTATCGATGGCGTGAAAGGAGGACGTTATATTGATCAATATGCCAATAATACAGCCTATGAATCTAAAGTCGGTTATACTTGTTTAAGTAGTAGAATTAGAGCACAAATATTAAAGGATGCTTGGTTAGTGGAAAATGGATATGTAGATGCCGTGGTTTGGGAGTTTTTTAGAAGTGATATTACAGGCAGAATAGGAGCGACCTCACATTTATTAGAACTTCTAAAAAGCAAAGGTATAGAATATATTATACATTTTTGAGGAGGCCATGATATGGATTACCCATTAATGGAAACGCCTTTTACGTTAGTACCGTTCAACGAGATGAATAAAAAACAGGTAGGACAATATTTTCAGTGGTTTATGGTCGAAAAGGATAAGCGGTTATACCAACTAGAACAATATATAAATAAAAATAACCCAGCAAAAGTAATCCTTGATAAAAGCCCTGAATCACTCATTCCTTTGTGGGAACGGTTTGAGGATCAAATTGAATGGGAAGAAAAAACTGAAGATGAATTGAAAGCTGAGTTAATAGGTCGGCCAGAGTGGATGCAAAGACATATTATTGCGGAAACAAAAACATTTACTACTTTAACTCTTACGATAGTAATGGATATATCAATTTATTTTGGTGAAACTATGATACGAAATAATCCTACTGTTTATTGGGGATTTAAATCCTCGCCAAAGAAATTAGATGGAGTAAACCGTCCTATTTTGCTAGGCTTTAAAGGCGACATAAA
>DAIPML010000231.1:0-5840 GCA_036768735.1 Clostridiales bacterium
AGCGCAAGAGAGGCGTTACTTCGAAGAACTTATTTATTAGAATTTTACTATACTCTAATATACTATAGTTTTGCATAAAATTGCACATTGACAACTAAAGATAATGGCTGTTACCCAAGTAAGCAAAGGATAGCATTCTTGAGGGTAGTATTTTCTGCAACTTCAGCCTCCAATGCGGTATTGGAGAAAACAAGTTTTCCCATGGAAAACCTTCTCAAGCAAGAACGTAATCTTTTGAAGCTCAAATCAGAAGTCCAAGGGGTATCCCCTCCATAGTTTTCCTCCTTTAACCAATCGCTATTGGTGGATTTTATGAGTAATATTCTCCCAACAATGTATGCAACAGCTGATAGGTGTAAGAAACGAATAGCTGGAAGCAAGGATTGATGCTGATAATCTTCTAAACCAAGATCTTGCTTCATATCCCGTATTGCCATCTCAATAGAAAACCTCGAACCATATATCTCAATAATCTGTTCCGCTGTTAGAGATAGGTCAGTACTGATAAATGCATTTATGTTGGTACCAACTTTGGTTACAACAACTCGAACTTTTTGAGGAAGCTTCAACATCCATAAGTCCTTAACGACTGCTTGTATAATTACATTTTTCCCATAAAGTTGAACGTTTAATGATACTTTAGGTTCTGTCTTAAAGAGATTTAGTACTGTGAGTTTTTGCCCTCTCTTACGTGGTCTTCCTCGTTTGGTTACTTCAGGTATATCGGGGTCATGGTAGGCAACAGTATTTTTCTTAAGCCTGGTCACTACGTGGATAGGGGTATCCCGAGTTATAAGCTCCTTTATAAATGGCTCATTACTGAAGTACGCATCCGCAACAACTCTGACCGGAAAATCTCCTACCCACTGTGCAAATTGTAGGATAGCTGCGTGGGCGACATTCCAAAAGTTCATAGGCATTGCAATTCCATTGTCTGAGCAGAGCCACTGGCATACATTTTTCTTCCCGTTTATGAGCCTAAAAAGAAGGGGAAAGCATAGGAAGCGGTTTTCAAAGAATTTTCCTACAAGGCCAAGGATACCCCAGTGATGCCCGACTATAAATTCTCCAGTGTCTGCATTACCGCTGTGATTCTTCCACTTTTGAATTCCCATTATTTTCTTAGAATTTTTTGATATAAGGCTTGAATCATAAGCTACGGTATATGCACCATAAAGTAAAAAGTATCCAGGAAAGGTCTTTATCAATAAACCAAACAACTTTTCCATAACCTGCGAGATAGACCATTTGTATTGACTCAGAAGTCTTTCCCATGAAGCAAGGTTCTTCTTGTAAAAGAAGCAGTAACGATGTATATTTCGAGTGGTCTTTCTTCCTTCAGCAGCGAGAAGACACCAAATAAAATTAACAAAAAGGTTATAGGTTGGTATTGTAAAGCATTCTTTTGTGTATAATAATATCTGGATTAATTCCAGAGGGATATAAATATACATTGAGGTAACTCCTTTCATAAGGAAAAGTATTGTAGCATATTTATATTCCTCTTTTTATGCAAAACTTATTATGTTAATTTTAGCCATTATCTATTTTTCAATGTTCGAAAAAGTGCAAAACTATAGTAAAATTAAAGAAAAGAGGCTTTTTTTCTCAAATTAAATAATGTGATAAAGCATTTAATACTATCGTATTGTGGAAATATTTTTTCACGCTATGGTAGCATCCTCCTTATGGGCATAATTTCCATTAGGAGGTGCATCATAATGCAAATTGTTTTTTTTAGTAATCATTTACCTGAAGATTTTTCAAGCAGAAACAGCGATATATTTCCAGAACCACCTGAGCATTGTCCATTTCATGATTGTTCGTTGCCAGTAAAAATGAAGAAACATGGTTTTTATTCAAGGAACTATATAAGTAAGGGGTTTACTATTGTTTTATACATAAGGCGTTACATATGTCCGATATGTGGCAGGACAGTTTCTATGTTGCCATCATTCTGCTTACAGCATTTTCAATATTCATGTCCTGATATAGTAAACATGCTGTACGAGCTATATAAAAATGGAATTCCTCTAAAAACATATGTTGAAAGTATTAGGGGATACTTCCCGGCTATAGAACGGAGACACATAAATTACTACAAGAAAAGGATCGTAAACAACAGGAAGCTTATTCAATATGGGTTAAACTTGATGTCTCCGGAATTCACCACCTTAGGAAAAATTCCGGAGAACCAAGCGTGGGTCAAAGATTTACTTGAAAAAGTCTGGGAAATACAGCCAAGTATTTTTCATTTTGACTTTTACAATAACACAGGAAAATCTTTTATGACCTTGCAAAATATAGTAGCATAAGTACCGGAAAAAATAAAGTATTTCTTGTGTTCATTTATTGCAACACTCGTTTCCCACACTAGAAGCGGATTTTAGAGGCTAAACTTCTAAATGTGACGGGAAATAAAATAATTTGAACACAGGAGGATAAAAAATGGACATAAAAACCAGAAATGCAATAGCATTAAAGAAATTTTCCATAATAAGTCCGGTACTTAATGGTCAGGTAACAAATAATATTGAGTATTTCAGGCATATTGCGAGTACCCCTATAGATATGCCTCATTATGGTACCCGTAATTATGCAGTCAAGACTCTTGAGTCATGGCTGTATGACTACCATAAATATGGATTTGATGGATTAGTAAGAAATTATCGCAACGATAAAGGTAAGCATCGGAAGATAACACCAGAACTTGGTGAAGAGATTGTTAAAAGAAGAAAAGCTAACCCCAAAGTTCCAATTACAGTATTTTATGAAGCTATGGTATCAGATGGGTTGATCAACCCCTTAGAGTTGTCGAGATCCACTCTTTACAGGTATATGGAAAAACTATTGATGTCCGGTGAATTCGATAATGACAATAAGAAGAATGCATCGTTAAGATTTTCCCACGAAAATATCGGAGATTTATGGCAGGGTGACGTGATGTATGGTCCCCATATAACTATGGGAAGAAAAAAGGTTCAAACATATTTGCATATGTTTTTAGATGATGCGTCCAGGTATCCGGTTTATTCACAATTTTATCTTGCTCAAAACCTTGAAACTCTACGTCATTGCTTTAAGGAGGCGGTTTTGCGCCGAGGGATTCCACGCCTCGTATACACAGACAATGGTAAAATTTACCACTCACAACAATTTGAATGTATTTGTGCATCACTTGGCTGTACTTTACTCCATTCTAAACCGTACGAACCAGAAGGTCGAGGTAAAGTAGAACGTTTGTTCTTAACTGTAAGAAAAAGATTCTTAAGCACATTGGATCCGACCTCAATAAAGGACTTGGATGACCTTAATCAAAGGTATTTTTCATGGCTTGAAAATGATTATATAAGAAAGGCTCATCAAGGGTTAAATGAAAATAGCCCACATGATGTTTTTATGTCACAGATTTCCAAACTTAAGCTTGTAAATGATATATCTATGGTGAATGAAAAATTTCTTCTCCGTACAACGAGGAAAATCCAGCATGATGCAACAACACAGATAAATAATATACTTTATGAGACTGACCCCAAATTTGCAGGTAAAAGGGTAGAGATAAGGTATGAGCCTGAATGGCTTAATGATATCACGAAAACACTACTAATCTATGAAGATGGCAAAAAGATTGGTGAGGCAAGGATTGTACGTTTCCATGATAATGCCCATATAAAAAGAAAATCCGAATTCAATACGATAAAAGACACACCTGTGGAAATACCGTCAACAATAGCTACCAATATTGAACCTATTCAAAAAAACACAATATCTTTTAGCGAGATGATGAAGGAGTGAAAAGTTTATGTATAGACAATACTTTGGACTAAAGTATAATCCTTTTGATAAAGAAATCAGTACAGAAAACCTTTTTTTAAGCAAGGATATGAAGGAATTAGATTCAAGACTCAAATACATGCTGGATGCAAGAGGTATATGTCTTGTCATAGGTGAGCCTGGTTCAGGAAAGTCGACCATATTAAGGAAAATGGTTGAAACCCTTAACCATTCTTTGTATAAACCATGCTATCTTCCACTTACCACGCTTACTGTAAAGGATTTCTATCAGGCCATGGCTTCTCTTCTTGGTGAGACACCTGCATATAAAAAATATGCTTTATTTCAACAGATACAAAACTGCATCCAGAATCTATACTATGAGCAGAGAGTAACTCCAGTAATAATCATAGATGAAGTTCATATGGCCCCTGTGCCAGTTTTGGATGACTTAAGGGCAATCTTCAATTTTAAAGTTGATTCAGCCAATCCTTTTGTATTGATATTAGCAGGGCAACAACATATTAGGAACAAGCTTTCATTGAATACATGTTACCCACTCCGTCAGAGGATAACAATGAGATACTCCATGCAAGGCTTTTCTGCTGATGAAACTATAGAATACTGCAAAAGCAGAATGAAAATTGCAGGATGTACCAGTGAAGTATTTTCACCATCAGCTCTAGCAGCGATACACAGTGTATCAGGCGGATTCCCACGAAATATTAACAATATTGCAGTAGCAACCCTAATGTATTGTACAGAAAAGAAATTACTGACAGCAGACGAAGAAACTGTTTATCAAGCTAATATTGAAACAGGAATCTAGGAGTGGCAAATGATATGGTTTTCGAATGTATAAATAAGGAAGGTAAAAAAGTAGAAAGATGGAAGGGGCACATTTCCTCTTTTGAAGATTATGGTACCCATTATGAAATTAGGATTGTAAGCCGTTCAAGCATTTTAGTGTTGTTCGGTAAAACAACTCAAGGCGCTTTTGGGTGCATGCCTGACTTCGGTGCAGGATGCCATTTGGTAAACCCAAGAGATAAATTTTGGAATACCGAAAAACTAACCCGTGTTTTAGGGAAAGTAGATGGTATTACAGTTGCTACTGCATTATATAGCATTGCTGATAAATTAAAGATTTAGGGAACCCTAGATTTGATAATCTATCGCAAAACAACCCAATTCTATTAATTTGAACTGAGGCCTGGCTCTGTGTCGATAAAACGCTCTGCAGGGATGCAACGTCTAACTCCACAACCAGGCTAAAGGATATACATCCTTTAATGATGCAGTACTAAAATTCTATAACTGTTTCTATATGAAAGGAAATATTATGTTCAACTTCAGCGCGAATAATCTCATATTTGTATCAAAAAGCCAGTATGATAAATGTAATATATTAATCATGAAAGATAGAAGTACCAACAGGTATTACAAGATCTATGACTTTATGAAATCTGCTATTTTAGAACCAAGTAAGCTATACTGCATATCTGGAAAAGTTAATTCTGCTGATAAAATATATCTTGTTCTTGAAATGATAAAAGAAGACAAAAAGAATGTGTTGAAACCGTAATTTTCATATGATTCAGTAATTCATGCAAAACCTCTCTTTGTCTGATAACCCATTAGTAAATCCTTTCAAGATGCAGTAGAAAATTCTATATTGTTCTCTAAATTTTATATTTGCACTGTGCTATAAATAGCCACTAGCTATTTAGCTGGAAAACATCTATCATTGTAGAACACTATTAAGAATAACTTTATTGTTAAATGGTTTTTAGTTTATTAAGATGATATACTAATGATAGTGTTGTGATATTAGGAATATAGCATTTAATAATGAGAGGAATGCTAGGACAGTTTGAAAATTTGTTTGAAATTATCTGCTGCAAATTGAGAATTTGAACATTTTTGTAATGATTTCGGTCTAGTTTAATCTGAAAAAATAAATGACAGTAATTTGGAAATTGACACCATTGCACACTTCGAGGAAGTCGTGGCCAGGATGAATGCTGAGAAGAAGGCAGAGAAACAAAAACACAGTATCATCATCG
>DAIPML010000232.1:0-5802 GCA_036768735.1 Clostridiales bacterium
ACTTTTAGGAATTTGCTTTTGCAACTTTCGGTAATTTTATTATACAATAAACACTGAGGAGTTGGAAACTATAGATTTATATCCTGTACCATTTGTGAGAAAGTGGGGGTATATTGATAAAGAAGGAAACATGGTTATAGAACCGAAATTTGAGGGCGGGTTTGACTTCACTGATGGCTTAGCAGCTTTTTATGGAAGTAATGGAAAATGCGGATTTATAAATAAAAGAGGTGAAGTAGTAATTGAACCAAATTTCTATATAATAGGTGGTTTTGAACATGGTACTGCACCTGTCACATTAGAGTCAAATGAATACAGAGACAATGTAATTAGTTTTATTGATAAAAGTGGTAACATTGTCGCAAATACAGATTTCCGCTATGTATATTCATTTAGGGAAGGGTTGTGTTCTGTTTCCTCCGATGCGGAAAAATATGGTTATATAGATACGGAATTAAATTTAGTTATAAAAGAACAGTTTGCTACTGCTGGGAATTTTAACGAGGGGCTTGCAGCTTTTCAGTTTGAAACAAATAGTAAATATGGATACATCGATAAATCTGGAAATGTTGTGATAGAACCCAAATTCTATTGGGCATGTGAATTCTCTGAAGGTTTAGCTGCCGCACAGGATAGTAAGAGCTTTAAGTGGAGTTATATTGATAAACAAGGCAATTATGTAATAGAACCTCAATACTATGGACCGGGTAGATTTATAGATGGGCTGGCTTCCGTTGGTATTGAAGGTTCGGACGGCAAGGTAAAATATGGTTATATTGATAAAAACGACAATGTAATTATTGAACCAGCTTTTACTTTTGCAAGAGAATTTAGCGAAGGTTTAGCAGCGGTAGAAGTAAACATAAATGAAGGAAAAGAGGACAGTTTACCTGAAAATAAATGGGGATACATTGATAAAACTGGAGATTTAGTGATACCGCCACAATATGATAGTGCAACAGAATTTAAAAATGGTGTTGCAATAGTATATTTATTAAATAAAAGCATGAACGGGTATATCAATAACAAAGGTGAATATATTTGGGAGCCAAGATAATTAAATGAAAAAGATTACTATATTATGATTGTGTCCCAATAACTCAATATTTTTGTTAAAATTTTTTTCCTAAGCAGCCAAATTTGCTGCCGCTGGTCTTTGAAAACAGAATACTTCCAACAAGTGGTTAAGTAATGTTGAGGATAAAGCCTCATTGATTGATAATGTCCTGCTCTTTATGTATCTCTTGCAGTTTATTGCACCGATTTTCAGACCTAACCAGACTTTAGAGCGCACTTTACCCCTGATAGGTAAGTTATCTATGTCATATTGTCTACGCAGTGTGGAGGGTATCCCTTCAACTCCTGCACGTTTGCTTGCAATTTCATAATATTCGGTTGTTCCCATTTTGCATCTTTGTACTGCGCAGTGGAGTTTGGTTTCTGACACCTCAAAGAGATATTGTTTCTTTTGTTTAGTGACTGGGCAGTTTGCTTGATGTGGGCAGTTATCACAGCATTCCTTTGGAAAGTGTGCTCGGTAAACTCCTTTTTTGTATCTACTATCTGAAGGCACATGACCTGCGGGACAATTTTTTACGGTGTGGATAACTTCATCAATATTGAACTTTTCATACCCGGTTTTTTCACTGCTCACACTACGTCCTACCAAATTAGTTGGGATAAGCTCTATGTTGTTAGCCATTGCCTTCTTGGAAATATCTTCAGAGTAATAGGCACCATCTATAAGAATCTTTATCGTTTCGTTCTGCTTACCTAGCTTGTCAATGATGTCTTTAGAAAATCTTTGATCACTATAGGTGTTTTGCTTAAGATCGTAATGAGTAATTATTCGAGCCTTCTCATTAAAGCTTTCAGCAACGTTACCTACAAAACCAGTATAATTTTTTGTTCCTTTTCTCCGGTAGGTAGCATCTGGATCTGTAGGATTCTGGAGGCTTTCCGGGCTGATTTCTTTGGAGGGTTTTAACTCCATTTTTCCATCAGTAGTTAATTTGGTTTGCTCTCCGAGCATCCGTGAAAGCAACAGAAAATCTTCACTGGCTCCAACAGCAGTATCTTTGCATAAATAGAATAGTTCGATGGCATCTTCTGTGACAGTGGTTAGTTTTGTCTCAATGTCCTTATCCTTGCTTCGGTAAATGGTTTCATTCCGGTGTCCTTCTTCAAGATAAGGTTTGTACTTCTCCGGAAGTAGTGTTGGCTCAACTTTTTGTATTTCTTCGATAAGACGACTAACACAGGAATAGATAATTTCCAATCTGGATAATCTCTTACAGGAAGAACTGATCATGAGAGAATCCATCCGGATTGTACGTCCATCAATATTAAGGAGTTTGGCAAACTCTTTGGCGTGGCTTTCTATTTCTTCCTGGATAAGGTCGACCCCGTGTTCTTCATTGTAGCGATAAACAGCAGTACGGAAATTGGTTAACGAATTCT
The DNA here is from genome assembly GCA_036768735.1 of Clostridiales bacterium. Lineage (GTDB taxonomy): Bacteria > Bacillota > Clostridia > DSM-8532 > DSM-8532 > JAAYGP01. The sequence continues at coordinate 2,461 of DAIPML010000232.1, forward strand.
TGGATACCGGCTGTTCTTCAAAACTAGTTGTGTGCAGCGCATATTGATATCTGACATCAAATAGCAGTGAATGAATTGCCTCTTCGTCGGATTGAGTGAAAATTTCCTTGAGCATCATTAGCCCCATATATACGTTTACTGGATTGTTGGACCTGCTGGCAGGGTTGCTGCTGTAAATAACGGAAAAGCGCTCTTCTGAAATTAAAGGGAAAATTGTATTACTGAATTCCTCAGACCAACTATTTTTTAGTATTTTCCGTTCCCTGTCAGTTAGTTTATATAAAGGATCAAACATATTCATTTGTTGTGAAGTATTACGGCAAAAAGACATTTGAAATCACCTTTCCTTCATTGGTTTTAATAAGACAATTATACCATAAAACCATTGATTTTACTAGTGTTTCGGGGTCTTTTTGCACAGGTTTTCAAGGTTCAGATAATTAAGAATATTACATTATTTGTTAGCTTTTTGGGTTGCAATCATATTATTTTTTGGTATTATTATTATTGTTGTTATTATATCATCCTGTAAAGTGAATAACGCTTTAGAAAAACCAGAAGCAAATGGTATTTTATATCCGGTACTAAAAAATGGAGAGTATGGCTACATAGACAGTAACGGAGGAATTAAAATTAGACCCCAATTTGATGATGCACAGGATTTTAATGAGGGACTAGCGGTAGTATATATAAATGGTTTAGCTGGATATATAGATCAAAATGGAAAATTTGTTTTAGACCCTCAGTATGATTATGCTGGAGGTTTCTATAACGGAATAGCAGATTACGGAATCAGTATAGGCGAAGACCCATATAAACCATTTAATTATATTATTGGGTATATAAACACTGAAGGAAAAATTCTTAAAGAACCAACATACAAGTTTATACGTGGTTTTTCTGAAGGTCTGGCTCAAGTAACAACTGATAAAAGGTATGGGTATATTGATACAGAATTCAATATGGTCATAGAAGAGAAATTTGTCTCTTCGGGGGATTTTCATGAAGGTCTTGCCTTTGCACGAGTAAATAATCTTGAACCATACGGTTACATTGATTCTTCAGGAGAATTTGTTATTGAGCCTATTTTTTATTCAGCGGGAAACTTTCAAAATGGATATGCACCAGTACACTACAGAACCGAATCACGTCTTTTCTGGGGGAGTATAAATAAAGAGGGTGAATTTGTAATTCCACCGAAATATCATGGAGTAGGAGCATATTCAGAAGGATTATTCGGGGTTGGAATAAAATGCGAAGATGGAATAACACGGTTTGGTTATATTGATATTGATGAAAATGTAATCATTGAGCCCATTTTTGAAGAAGTAGAACCTTTCAGTGAGGGTTTAGCAGCGGTTAAACTGCCTGACCCTAAAAATCCTGAGCAATCAAAATGGGGGTATATTAATAAAGATGGGGAAGTAGTTATCCAACCAGCATATGATGATGCTGGACCATTTAAAAATGGAGTAGCAGTTGTCCGTTTGGTAAATTATAGAACCGGAATGATTAAAGAAGGCTATATTAACAAAGATGGAGAATATATATGGGAGCCAACATGATGTATCTTTAATTAGTTTATGCTCAAATTGAAATTTTACATACCGTGAGTTTGACAATGCCGGTAATGTTGTAAAAGAAGTAAATGGAGAAGGCTTTAATAGCGCAAACCCGTCTGCATCAATTGGAAATGTGTTTGAATATGATGTTTTCGGTAATATGATTACTCAGATATCAGCCCAAACCTTTGATGATAACAAGAAAAACGGAACAAACTACTTCTCAAGGAAAATAACTTATGACGCTCTGAACAGAGTGATTAAAGAAGAGGATTCCTATGGGAGCGTTACTGAATATAAATATTTCATGGATGGTAGCCTGAAAGAGAAAATATGGCCTGACGGTGTTAGCGAAAACTACAGCTATGATCTTACCGGAAAGACAGAAATAACGAAGTATGATAGAGCCGGGAATAACACTCGTACATTCAACAATATCTTTGGTAAGCCCTACCGTGTAGAATACCCGGATGGAACCCATGAAACCTTCACCTATTCAAGGGATGGCAGATTAACAGAAGCAATAGATCGAGCAGGGAATGCAAAAACATACAGCTACAGCCCTGCTGGTGATATGCTTTCTGTAAAAGAATTTGTTAGTGAAGATGGAGCATACACAATCCATAAGCTCACAAAAATGTCCTATGATGAGGCAGGAAATCTGCTAACCCAGGAAACCTTTGAGGTAAAATCCCCAACATCCGGACAGGCTATAACAACCTCTGCAGGTGACAGGGTGAATTATGTCTATGACAAGTCGGGAAGAATTATCAAGGTTCTCGGTCCTAATGGAAGAGAAACGACAAACACCTATGACGCAGATGGAAACCTTGTAAAACAAGAGGTCAAAACAGCGCAAGGTCAGGCGGATATTAAGCGGTTTACCTATGACTTCCGAGCCCGGATAACTGCTGAAACCAGTCTCATTCTTGCATCGGATATCGAACAGGAATATCTTTCTGATGCAAAGCTTGATTCTGAATATACTGACAGAGTGATGTCAACAACAACATATGAGTATAACAAAAACAGTAATTTAACAAGCAGGAAAGACGCTGAAGGGAATACCGAAAGCTATGATTACGACCATGACGGTAGAGTTGTAAAGAAAAAAGATGCATTAAACTTCCCGACAATATACAGGTATGATAGAAATGGTAATCTAATTGAAGAAAAGAACGCAAGAAATATATCTGTATTCTATGAATATGACAGCCTTAACAGGCTTGTACGGAAAAAGACTCCGGCAGCAGACGGTAGTTTGGCGGTTACCCTGTATATCTATGATGTTTCAGGTAATCTCGTTAAGCAGATAGATCCTATTAATTATGATCCCGGTATGGATACATCGATGCTGGCAATATCAATGCTGGGCATATCCTATACCTATGACAAAATGAACCGCCGTACACAAACAAGGGATCCAAATGGGCAGGTATTAGAAAGCATAAAATATGATGCAAACGGAAATGCAGTTAAGGTAGTGGACGGTCTTCGCTTTAACGGTAATATGGAAACCTCAAAGGGTACAAGCTATGTCTATGACGGATTGAACCGTGTGGTGCAGACTGCTGATGCCCTTGGGAACAGCCGGTATTATGAATATGACATCTTGGGGAACCTGATAAGCCAGACAGATGGTAGGGGAAACACAACTGCTTATGAATACAATTCCGATGGAACCCTTGCTAAAACTATATTTACAGATACAGGAGTAGTTGAATACACTTATGATCTTTTAGGAAGGACGCTATCACAAAAGGATCAAAATGGGAATGTA
>DAIPML010000233.1:0-5800 GCA_036768735.1 Clostridiales bacterium
GTTAGGCAGGGCTTGCGGTATAGATGTTGGAACTGCCGTTGCCGCTATAATAAAGGATTAAAAGGCTTTACTTTGCTCGATTGTTTATTAGTTTATTTGTTAGATTAGTTTATTTGTTAGATTAGTTGTTTGTTAAATTGTTTGCTTGTTGGATTATTTATTTGTTAATTTGATTGGTTGATTTAATAGATACAATTATTGGAATATTGTTTTATGATTGCTCCCCAGAAAGTCGTGAAACGACTTTTTCCTGCAGGTTTTACTGCAGGAAGTTGCAGCTTGCTGCAACCTGGTGCAATCACAATATGGTTATCCAACCTTCGGAAGAAGGTTGATGAAATTTAAGAAGTCTTAAACTTCATCAGAAAGTCACTTTGTGACTTTCTGGGTGATAACCGTTTTATAAGTTTGAAAAAATAAGTTTTGCTATCTTATCCTATGTCGCAAAAGCGACAGAGTGTAAATAGAATCATATAAACGGGAGGTGAGAAAAAGAATGCCAACCTTTAACCAATTGGTAAGAAAGGGTAGAGAAAAGCTAACCAAAAAGTCACAATCACCTGCGCTGCAACGTGGTATGAACTCTCTAAAAAAGGAGGGCTATTCCACAAATAGTCCGCAAAAGCGTGGTGTATGCACAGTTGTTAAAACTACTACACCCAAAAAGCCTAATTCTGCTTTGCGTAAGGTTGCCAGGGTGCGTTTATCAAACCAGATTGAAGTTACCGCTTATATCCCCGGCATAGGACACAATCTGCAGGAGCATAGCGTGGTTTTGATTCGTGGAGGGCGTGTTAAGGATCTACCTGGCGTACGTTACCACATTGTTCGCGGGACACTTGATACCGCAGGAGTTGCAAAAAGAATGCAGAGCCGCTCTAAGTATGGTGCTAAGAGACCAAAAAGCTAAGTAGCGGAAACAAAAATTTTATAACAGGATGCTAAAGCGTATAACAGCGCGTTGATTTATATAATTGAATGGTGTGTTAATTACTACAAAAAAACCAATGCAATCACTTCCATTTATATCATGATAGACAGCCGCTTAGCGCTGACGCCCCGGGAGCTCCGGGACGAGTACCTGCGATACGCGGGATTAATCCCGTCAGTTATCATGCAAAGGAGGGAAGAAAAGTGCCAAGAAGAGGACATGTGCCCAAAAGGGACATTTTACCTGACCCAATCTATAACGACAAGGTTGTTACAAAGCTGATAAACAACATTATGTTAGATGGGAAAAGGGGAATTGCGCAAAAAATAGTTTATGATGCTTTTGATTTGATACGCGAAAAAACCGGGAAAGATCCACGGGAAGCGTTTGAGCAAGCATTGAACAACATCATGCCTGTACTTGAAGTAAAGGCAAGAAGAGTTGGTGGCGCAACATATCAGGTGCCAATGGAAGTTCGTCCTGAAAGACGTCAAGCACTTGGTCTACGCTGGTTGACCAATTATTCACGTCAAAGAGGCGAACGTACTATGAGCGCAAGATTAGCCGGAGAAATTATGGATGCTTTAAACAATGCCGGCAACTCAGTTAAAAAGAAAGACGATACGCATAAAATGGCAGAAGCCAATAAAGCGTTTGCACATTACAGGTGGTAATCTGCATGTTATCATTATGAAAGGAGGACATAGATGCCTCGGGAATTTAGTCTGGCAAATACTAGGAACATCGGCATAATGGCTCACATTGATGCAGGAAAGACAACTACCACCGAACGAATCCTTTTCTATACCGGCCGAGTTCACAAGCTCGGCGAAACACATGAAGGCGCCGCCACTATGGACTGGATGGAACAAGAACAGGAAAGAGGTATAACAATAACCTCAGCGGCGACTACTGCACATTGGAAAGGAAATAGAGTAAACATTATCGATACGCCGGGTCACGTTGACTTTACAGTTGAGGTGGAGCGATCATTACGCGTTTTGGACGGAGCGGTTACATTATTCTGTGCAAAAGGTGGAGTTGAACCTCAAACTGAAACTGTGTGGCGACAGGCCGATAAATATGGAGTTCCAAGAATTGCCTATATTAATAAAATGGATATTATGGGTGCGGATTTCTTCAATTGCATTCAAATGATGAAGAAACGCTTAGGTGCAAATGCGATTCCTATCCAACTGCCAATTGGCAAGGAGGATCATTTTGAAGGTATTATTGATCTTGTTGAGATGAAGGCTTACCTTTATCATGACGATTTAGGAAAGAATATTGACGAGGAAGAGATACCTGAAAGCATGAAGGATTTAGCCCTTGAATATCACCAAAAGCTAATCGAAGCTATCGCCGAACAGGATGATGCATTAGCAGAAAAGTATTTAAACGGCGAAGAGTTTTCAAAGGAGGAAATCAAAAAGGGAATTCGTGCAGCTACTCTTAGTGTAGCGATGATTCCTGTTACCTGTGGTTCCTCTTATAAAAATAAAGGTGTTCAAAAGCTTCTGGATTGTGTAATTGATTACATGCCATCCCCGTTGGATGTTCCGCCTATTAAAGGCTTTCTACCGGATGTTAATGGTGAGCATGAGGAAACCGAACGACACGCTGATGAAAGTGAACCGTTTTCCGCACTTGCTTTTAAAATCATGGCGGATCCTTTTGTTGGGAAGCTCGCATTCTTCCGGGTTTACTCCGGAGTAATGAACTCCGGCACATATGTTTTAAATTCCAGCAAGGACAAACGGGAACGTATAGGAAGAATTTTGCTTCTGCACGCTAATCATCGTGAAGAAGTACAAACGGTATATGCCGGTGATATTGCTGCAGCAATTGGGCTGAAAATTACAGCCACAGGAGATACTCTTTGTGATGAAAACAACCCAATAATTCTGGAGTCCATGGTATTTCCCGAACCTGTTATCAATGTGGCTATTGAGCCTAAAACAAAAGCAGGTCAGGAAAGAATGTCAACTGCTCTCCAGAAGCTGTCAGAGGAAGACCCTACTTTCCGTGTAACAACAAATCATGAGACAGGGCAGACTATTATAGCCGGAATGGGTGAGCTGCACTTGGAGATAATTGTTGACCGTATGCTACGTGAATTCAAGGTTGAAGCGAATATCGGCAAGCCTCAGGTAGCATATAAAGAAACCATCAGGAAAAAGGTCAAGGCAGAAGGAAAGTTTATACGTCAGTCTGGTGGGCGTGGGCAATATGGACATTGTTGGATTGAGCTTGAACCCTTAGAGCCCGGCAGCGGGTATGAGTTTGTTAATGCAATAGTCGGAGGAGTTGTTCCCAAGGACTACATCCCAGCTGTGGATGCAGGTATTAGGGATGCCATGAACACCGGTATTATCGCCGGTTATCAGGTTTTGGATTTTAGAGCTAAGCTGTTTGACGGCTCTTACCATGATGTAGACTCTTCGGAAATGGCATTTAAGATAGCAGGCTCGATGGCGTTTAAGGAAGCAATGAAAAATGCTGATCCGGTAATTTTAGAACCAATCATGGATGTAGAGGTTACAACCCCGGAAGAATATATGGGAGATGTTATCGGCGATTTGAATTCACGCCGTGGACGCATAGAAGGTTTGGAAGCTCGACCCGGTGTGCAGGTTATCTCATCATATGTGCCTTTGAGCGAAATGTTTGGATATGCAACGGATCTTCGTTCTAAATCACAAGGTCGTGCGGTATATTCAATGCAATTTCATCATTACGCTGAGGTTCCCAAAAGCATTCAGGAGCAGATAGCAAGCGGAAAAGCAATCAACACTTAATTACAGCTTTAAGGATTGACAGATAAAGAAAAGATGGTATATTATAGTTTATACCGGAAGTTTAGATTTTAATTTATTAAATTATATATTATCAATATATCAACAGTTACCGAACTGTATAAGGAGGAGAATTTCGATGGCAAAAGCTAAATTCGAAAGAAGCAAGCCCCACGTAAACATTGGAACCATTGGACACGTTGACCATGGTAAGACTACATTGACTGCAGCAATCACAAAGACATTGTCGCTTTCAGACAAAAATATCCAAATTAAGGCATACGATCAGATTGACTCAGCACCGGAAGAAAAAGAGAGAGGTATTACAATTAACACCTCGCACGTTGAATATGAAACAGCAAATCGTCACTATGCGCACGTTGACTGCCCTGGTCACGCCGACTATGTTAAGAACATGATCACCGGTGCTGCTCAGATGGATGGTGCCATTCTGGTTGTTTCAGCTGCTGATGGCCCTATGCCCCAGACCCGTGAGCACATTTTGTTGGCTCATCAGGTTGGCGTTAACTTCATGGTTGTTTTCTTAAACAAATGCGACCAGGTTGATGACGAAGAATTAATAGAACTGGTTGAAATGGAATTAAGAGAGCTGTTAAGCGAATACGAATTCCCGGGAGATGACATTCCCATTATTCGTGGTTCTGCTTTGGAAGCTTTAGAAGCTACCGAAACCGATCAAAATGCTCCTGTTTACAAACCAATTATGGATTTGATGGCAGCAGTTGATTCATACATTCCTACACCTGAGCGTGCTACAGATCTTCCTTTCCTTATGTCTGTTGAGGACGTTTTCACAATTACTGGCCGTGGCACAGTTGCTACAGGTAGAGTTGAAAGAGGAACTCTTAAGGTAGGCGAGGAAGTAGAAATTGTTGGATTAAATGATTCACCAAGAAAAACTGTTGTAACCGGTGTTGAAATGTTTAGGAAAATACTGGATCAAGCTTTTGCTGGTGATAATGTTGGAGCTCTGTTAAGAGGCGTTCAAAGAACTGATATTGAAAGAGGACAGGTTCTGGCTAAACCCGGTTCCATTACCCCTCATACAGAATTTGACGCTGAAGTATACGTATTAACAAAAGAAGAAGGCGGAAGACACACACCATTCTTTAATGGCTACAGACCGCAGTTCTTCTTCAGAACAACCGACGTTACCGGTAACATTAAGCTTCCTGATGGCGTTGAAATGGTTATGCCTGGTGATAATATCACAATGGCAATCAGCCTGATTACTCCAATCGCTTTGGAAAAAGGTCAGACCTTCTCAATCCGTGAAGGCGGAAGAACAGTTGGCGCAGGCCGTGTTGCAAACGTTAAAAAGTAATTTTTATTACAAAAAAAGCCGGATGTCAATCATCCGGCTTTTTTAATTGCATAGGGTAAGGGGTTAGAGTTGTATACCCATAATAAAACATTGATATTGGGTGAAGGTACGGTTATAATTGAATGGACAATAATTAATTGCATTACACTGTAGCAAGTTTGTTATTGTAAAATTAAGTTTTACTATTATGGCGCATTCCTCGATATAGTTAAGCATAGAAACGAAACGAGTAATCAAATCCGTGCGTTATATCAATGCTAACCAGTACATAATAACTATGCATTCTTTTTACCAACCAGTTTTTATAAATAAAAGCATAGTTATTATTGTAGGGATTAAAGCAGAATGCCTGTTCATAAAGATACACGGCGTTTTTATTAGCCCTTAACATTTATAGTGCAATATGGAACGCATATTGAAAGGATTTGAAAATTATGACGCAAAAAAGAGAAAAACAAAAGCAGAATATAATGCCGCTTTTACCACTTAGGGGGCTCGTTGTATTTCCACATATGATTCTTCATTTTGATGTTGGTCGTACAAAATCTGTTAAAGCTTTAGAAGAAGCTATGATGAAAGATCAGCTTATTTTCCTTGCTGCGCAGAGCGATCCCGAAGTTGAAGAGCCGGAAAAAGAAAATGTGTATCAGGTGGGTACCATTTCAAAAATCAAACAGCTTTTAAGGCTTCCGGGTGACACAATCAGAGTGCTGGTAGAGGGCTTGGAAC
>DAIPML010000234.1:0-5796 GCA_036768735.1 Clostridiales bacterium
GGGACTCTACCCCCACCGAAGCAAGAATAAGGAACCCACACTTATAGAAGTGGGGGTCATGGAATTTTGATCAAACAAAGAAAACATTCATCTTTGCTTTCTTTGGAAGCAAAGAAAAGTATACCAAACACACTACTCTTGTTCAAACATATCCTTTCCCACACCGCAATCCGGACATACCCATTCCTCAGGAAGCTCTTCGAAAGGCGCACCTGGTTCAACCCCATTATCAGGATCACCTATCTCCGGATCATAAATATAGCCGCAAACAATACAAACCCACTTTTCCATAAAAAAACACTCCTTTACTCATTTGATACACTATGTTTTCCAGTTGCTTTTTGTATGCAGGTGAATTCTGCATTTAATATGATTAGCTTTTGCAACTTTAATATGAATTATATTTTTTAATATACCACTTTAACATCTTTTATAACAGAGTTATTTTCCGGAAAGTCACAAAGTGACTTTTTGATGAAATTTAAAGATATCTTATGTTTTATCAGCATCCAAGAACAAAATATACTACACAGATTGTTAAATTTATTTATGATTATTGAAAATGAAGAAAGGGATTTACTTAAAATGATATCAGAGATATTGCTCTTCAAACTTGGCTATAGTCATTATTTTCGGACGCTCACAGTCCACATCGCCAAAATCCTTGTCGCCAGATATGAGAATATCCACATCAGCATTCATTGCTGACGCAAGTATCGGGTAGTCAGCAACATCCCTTATTTGTGGATAATCTTCAACCTTTATAATCGTTGGCGTGTAAGCAATCTCGTAGGTTAGCTCGCTTAGAAAGCGTTCGATGATGGGCTTGCGGTCGGGAAATTTTCTATCCGTCACCCGCCAAAGCTCTTCAATAGCATAGCTGCTGATAACAATGTTACAATCAAGTGCAATCATCCTGACTATTCGAGCAACTTTGCTATTTGGAAACACCCCAGCTGAAATAAGGATATTGGTATCAAGCATTATCTTCATAGCGTTCTTTCCACATCTCCTTACGAATTCCCTTGCAATAGTCGACTACATCCTGCTCGTTTTGCCACCCAGCTTCTTCAGCGGCACCTACCATCCCCTTTTGAAACTCTTCAATAGCAAGACGGTTGGAGTTGAGAAGAACTACATTACCATCCTTTTCGACAAAAACTACCTTGTCACCTTCCTTAAGACCAAGCAGTTTGCGAATGGCAATAGGGATTGTCACTTGACCTTTCGTTGAGATTCGAGCCATGTCCATCATAAATATTCCCTCCCATAAAACATTCTTTACTTTCTTTACTTTTATTATACTCAATCATTGCTCAACAATCAAGTGATTTACGTCCTCTATGAAACCAGCAAAAACAGCTTCAACGCTATTTTTGCTAAAACGATGATCTGTCTTATTACCGTTTTCCTCATTATCATGTTGCCTGCGCTGGCTCGCTTTTGGGTATTGTTCTTTCCAAACCAGCTTCTTTTCCAGTTGGTAAAGTGGATTTCTTGGAGATCATGCCAATGACCTTTACAGAATTCTTAATGGCCAATGGCGACAGTAATTTTGCTGCGTACATGAACAGTATAGAAAGGATTGAGCCAATCCCTGAGGTATTTTTTAATCCATTATACGAAAAACTAAAAATGTATTTTGTAACAGGCGGTATGCCGGGATCTGTTCGTTCTTGGACACAAGACCGAGATGTAGAACTTATGCAGCGGGTGTTATCCAATATTCTGGGAGCTTACGAACGGGATTTTACCAAACACCCTGACCCAAAGGACTTTCCGAAAATATCATTAATATGGAGATCGATACCCTCACAACTAGCCAGGGAAAACAAGAAATTCATCTATAAGGTTGTAAAAGAAGGGGCGCGAGCAAGAGAATACGAGGATGCCCTGCGATGGCTTTGCGATGCCAACTTGACTTATAAGATATATCGCAGCACTGCCCCAGGGTTGCCTATTTCGGCATATGATGATTTATCTGCCTTCAAGTTATACATGGTGGATGTTGGCTTATTGCGAAGGTTATCTCTTTTAGCCCTCTCAGCATTCGGTGAAGGTAATAGGCTGTTTGTTGAGTTTAAAGGGGCTCTAAGTGAGAATTATGCCCTGCAAGCACTTCAAAATCAGTTTGAAGCAATGCCTCGTTATTGGGCAATTGATAACCCAAGATATGAAGTTGACTTTCTTATCCAAAGAGAAAATGACATTCTGCCGGTAGAGGTAAAATCAGAAATCAATGTTGAAAGCAGAAGCTTGAAAAAGTACAAAGAAAAGTACAGTGACAAGGTAAAGCTTCGTATTCGTTTTTCATTAAATAACCTGCGCCTTGATCACGATCTATTGAATATCCCGTTGTTTATGGCGGATTATGCTGATAAGCTTATTGGAATGGCATTAGACCAAGTGAAATAATATTTGGGATAATGAATTTGTCAGGTTGGGACAAAGGGGTTATTTTTTTATTTTGTTTTTTAGTATATTTTATAAGTTGAACATTTTCTAATGCTGTGACTTCACAAAAACACCTACCCCATCTGTTAAATCTGGGGTCGCTCAGTCGGTGCGTTCCAGTTTAGGTGCGTTCCAGTGGGTACGCACCTGTGGTACGCACCTGTGGTACGCACCCGTGGTACGCTCCGGGTTTGCTGGATTATGCGAGCATAATCCTTTATTGCTCGTCACAGCATAAGTAAAATTAAGTTCAACTTATAGAGTATCAAATTTCTAAAATCATATCATACCAAACAGCGTTGCCGTGCTGAGACTTTGAAATCCCTTTGTTTTTAAAACCAAACTTAGAATAATAATTGATCATATGCTCTTTGCAGGTTAAAATAAGACCTTTTCGATTAGCTGCTCTTGATGCTTCTATCATGTGGTTCATTAATTGTGCTGCAATCCCTTGATTTCGATAATCGGGAATTACATCAAGTCCGAAAATAGCCTGATAATCTCCATTTGGGATGTGCAGAGAAACATCACTGAACAATTCATCATAAATAGTTTTTTCATTGGTTATGCAGCCATTGATCAGCCCGATTATTTTCCCCTCTACTTCAGCCACATAGAAATTTTCCGGAAATGTTTTGATTCTTTTTTCAAACGATGCTTTTGAAGCCGCTTCTGCCTCAGGGAAACATTTTGCTTCCACTTCTGATACTGCATCTAAGTCTTCTATCGATACGTTTCTTATGTTAATGTTCATTTATAATTCCCCTTTGTGACAACAACTCCTGTCCTCATGTCAATGGTGAAAGATTTATGGACTTACTTCAGGTATATGGTTATTGTATTCGGTCTTGATCACAGTGTCAACGCCATTGAAGAATCTCACAAAAACTACTGATGGGTTTAGTTACTGTTCAGACCCCCTTTTAGGCACTTTATGGTAATTCATTTCATCATAAGCAACTTATAACCCCAAAATATAAAATTAGTATTTGCAAAAAAACTTTGAAACTATTGAATTTTCAAGGTTTTTTTGCATTTTCTATTGACATTGATATGGTTATGTGGTATACTAAACACATAACCAATTTTGCCAAGGAGGTTGTGATTATGGCGATTATATACCAGCACGATAAGCGCTCAGGTATCACTTATGCTTACGAGTCTTTTTCCTATTGGGACAAAGAAAAGAAAATGAGTCGGGCGAAGCGCAAACTGATTGGAAGGCTTAACAAAGAAACCGGCGAGATTGTACCAACAGACGGCAGGAACAGAGGCGATAAAGTCAAAGAACCCATTGATAAAGAACCAGACTACAAAGTACTGTATGAGAAATTGATGAAAAAGTATGCAGCTCAGGAAGCTTTGGTAACGTCTATGAAGAAAGAACTTAAAAAACTAAAGAAGAAGGGTGAGTAATGTATGTCGTTTGGGAGATTTGAATTCATAACAGATTTGCAATATAAGTTAAAGCATCTTCAGCATGAAGTAGATGCTTTTAAAGCTGACGACAAATATGTAAAGATGGATTTAAACTTCCAAGCAATGCTCGCTGAAAGAAACCGCAAGATAAAAAAGTTACAGAACAAACTTGCCGACTCCCGCAGCGAGACGGTGAGCGTTCGTAACAACTGGATGCAGGTATTAGAGGACTTACAGGCGGAACACGCTAAGGTAATCCACAATATGGAGCGCCTAAATAAAGCTATTGAAGAACGTGCTTTAGAAGCCGAGAGACGTGTCAATGAACTTAAAGATGAAAACCTATCATTGAAACGGGAGCTGTACGCAATCAAAACTGATTTGGAAGAGGAACGAGGCAAAAATCAAAAACTGACCACCCAGATAAACCGAGATTACGAGAATTCATCCATTCCATCGTCACAGAAGCCGAACCACAAAAAAATAATGAACAACCGTGAGAAAACCGGCAGGAAACCCGGCGGTCAGCCGGGGCACAAGGGTCATGGCCGCAAGAGACAGACCCCGACAAGCGTGGTAGAAATCCCGGCCTCGAAGGAATATTTAAACAACCCCGAATATGAGATAACCGACATCGAAAAAAGGCGGCAGTTGGTTAGCATAAAGCTGGTTCTTAATTCCGTTGAGTATTATACTGTTGTATTCAGGCATAAAGAAACGGGGAAGCTTGTCCACTCCGATTTCCCTGTCGGGGTGGACAACGATGTTAATTATGATAGTAGCATAAAGGCATTTGCTTTTCTGCTCAACAACCATTGCAATGTCTCAATAGACAAAGTGCGTCAGTTCCTTTCCGATTTGACAGGTGGCGCTTTGGAGATTTCTAAAGGTATGATTAACGGGTTAAGTCGTGAGTTTGCTGCGAAATCCGTAACCGAGCAAAAAAAGGTTTTCTCAGATTTGGTTGGTGCTCCTGTTTTAAATGAAGACTTCACAACAGCGAGGGTTAATGGCAAGAATGCCAATGTTTTCATCTGTGCAACACCACGTGAAGTGGCATATTATGCGACAGAACACAAAGGACATAAGGGTATCAAAGGCACACCTGCCGAACTGAATGGCAACATCCATGTACACGACCACGATAATCCCAACTTAAATAAAATCCAAACTTTCTCCTATAAAACACTCCTTTCCAATGAATTCAGGTATAAAAGTTTGGATTTTTTTTGAACCTATACTTTCAAACCACAAAAATCAACAAGAGAACCGTCTGCTTTTTTACATTTTGGAGACAATGTTTGGTCTTTTTCATCTTCAAGTGTCGCAAGTGCTTCTGCTACCTGTTCTGTGGTAATATCCATGTAAATCATAGTTGTCTGGATGTTTTCATGTCCAAGTAAAAAAGATATCTGTACGATGTTTATACCGTCTTCGAGCCAATGAGAAGCTTTTGCATGTCTGAACTGATGAGCATGGAGATTCAGGGGCACATCAGAACACATCGTGTGGCATCTGGTCGCATATTTCTTCAAAAATTTATCAACTGCTGTCTGGCTCATTTTCCCATGTTTTCCGACGTTTCTTGAATAAAAGAGGTATGCATCCGGATCCGGTCTTTCTCCATGAAATTCGTCAAGATACCGTTCTATGTGTACTACTGTTTTGGGAAGCAGATAAAGTGTCCTGATTTTATTTCCTTTTCCAATGATGTTGGCATATGGTTTTCTGCTTCCAAGATGCAACTGTTTTACTCTCATGTCTAATAGTTCGTCCATACGAGCCGCTGTTGAATAAAGGAACACCATGAAAGTCAAGTCACGTTTCCCAATTCTGTCTGATGCATCGGGAGCTTCCAAAAGAATCTTAACTGCATCTTTTGTCAGACCATCAACCTTTTTTCGTAAGGTTTTCTTTCTTGGT
>DAIPML010000235.1:0-4099 GCA_036768735.1 Clostridiales bacterium
GGGTAATCCTTCTTGGGGGAGCGTTCCAGTTGGTACGCTCCTTTGGTACGCTCCTTTGGTACGCTCCTGTATTGGGTGCTTGCCTGCACAGCAGACTACCGACGGCGGTGTGATATCACACCACAGCATGTCGGCACCAGCACCTCAAAATACTACTCGCAAGCTGAGGTGGGAAAGTTGAGTAATTGAGCTACAGCTCAACACCCGCGAACCTATGTTCCTATTATATCATGATTTCGAAAGAAAATCATGATATAATTACACACGCGCTCACGTTTTGTTTACAAAACGCTACCTAAATAGCCGAAACAATAGCCGAAACAGCCGAACCGCAGGTCATCCTTCTATGCTTCTTGCTGGAAGTTACTGCTTACACCTTCTATATTTCGGGATATAGCTATGCAATAACGGAAACTTCGCGTCAATTCCTCCGAAGGTATATAATATCCCCCGTTTAGGGGATATTTTATCATATCGTAGCAAAGCTGCAAGTATTCAAGAGTCAGGAGTGGAAAAAATCCGGCATGTGCCGGATTTTTTTAAGATGCTGAATCAATATTCTCTTTTTTCTTTTTCTTTCTTGGAGGATTCAATGCCTTTTTTGTGTCATTAATTATAAGTGTTGGCTCCTTACCCGATGTTATGACTTCCTTATGCAGTATGCATTTTTCAACATTCTTTTGAGAAGGAATATCATACATAACATCTGTAAGTGTTTCCTCCATAATTGCACGAAGTCCACGGGCTCCGGTTTTTCTCTCCAAAGCTTTATCTGCTATTGCATGTAAAGCTTCTTCTTCAATTTCAAGTATAACGCCATCTATTTCAAACAATCTGGCATATTGCTTAACAAGCGCATTTTTTGGTTTTGTCAGGATCTCAATTAATGCAGAGCGATCAAGTGTATGCAGCGATGCCACAATTGGCATACGTCCAATAAATTCCGGAATTAGCCCATATTTCAAAAGATCCTGCGGGGTCACCTGCTGGAATAGTTCCCCTATATCCTTATCCTTTGCGGTTTCTGTGACAGCACCAAAACCTATGGTTTTTTTGCCTATTCTGTTTTGTATAATTTTATCAAGCCCATCGAAAGCACCACCACATATAAACAGTATGTTTGTTGTGTCAATCTGGATAAACTCCTGATGTGGATGCTTCCTACCGCCCTGTGGAGGTACGGATGCAATAGTGCCCTCAAGTATTTTTAAAAGCGCTTGCTGCACTCCTTCGCCACTGACATCACGGGTTATCGATGGGTTATCTGATTTACGTGCGACTTTATCAATCTCGTCAACATAAATAATTCCCTTTTCAGCACGTTCAATATCATAATCTGCTGCTTGAATTAGTTTAAGCAGAATGTTTTCAACATCCTCACCCACATATCCCGCTTCGGTTAAAGACGTAGCATCGGCTATGGCAAAAGGAACGTTAAGTATCTTTGCCAGAGTTTGAGCCAGCAATGTTTTTCCTGAACCTGTGGGACCAATCATTAAAATATTACTCTTTTGCAGTTCTACATCATCAGTAATCATGTCGGTATTAATTCTCTTATAATGGTTATAAACAGCAACCGACATAGCTTTTTTTGCTTTTTCCTGACCGATTACATATTTGTCAAGTGTGCTTTTGATTTCTGCAGGCTTTGGGATGTCGTCCATCTGTATATCAACGCCTGCATCATCGAATTCTTCACCGATAATCTCGAAACAAAGCTCTATACACTCATCACAAATGTAAACACCAGGTCCTGCAACAAGTCTTTTAACCTGCTCCTGTGTTTTTCCGCAAAAAGAGCATTTTAATTGTTTTTTTTCATCATATCTTGCCACTACTTCACCTCATTATTTACGTTCCATAACTTGATCGACTATTCCATAAGCTTTCGCCTCATCAGCAGACATGAAATAGTCTCTTTCCACGTCATTTTGTATTTTTTCAAGAGGTTGACCTGTTCTTTCACTTAATATCTTATTCAGATTATCCTTTATTTTCAATATCCATTCAGCGTGAATCTTAATATCTGTAGCCTGCCCTTTTGCTCCTCCTAGCGGCTGGTGAATCATTATAGTGCTGTTAGGAAGTGCATATCTTTTACCCGGAGTTCCGGAGGTTAATAGAAAAGCTCCCATGCTTGCGGCCATTCCGACACAAATTGTTGACACATCTGATTTTACATGCTGCATTGTATCATAAATAGCCATACCCGCAGTAACTGATCCTCCGGGACTGTTTATATAGAATTGAATATCCTTTTCCGGATCTTTGGCATCTAAAAATAACATCTGTGCTACTATAAGGCTGGCTGTAACATCATTTACTTCATCACTTAAAAAAATAATCCGATCTTCCAGCAAGCGGGAGTAGATATCATATGAACGTTCTCCTCTATTACTTTGTTCGATTACATATGGTACCAATGCCATAAATGAATCCCCCTTTCACTTTAATATGACCTTTCGCTTTGAATCATATTCTTATCATATTCGAAGTACTACTTTAAAGCAAGTCATGCAAACCAATACAATTATTACAAAGGCTTGAAGCTATGCATTTCCTAAATCCTAAAAGAGTACCTCTTTATAAAATTCCCCGGTTATTTCTCTAATAAACAAAATTGCCCGGTGTTATATTCAGTTATTTTTTTCAATTCTCTTTTATCAGTTTTATTATTTTTTTCGTAATGACTGTATCTTTAATATATTCTATATCGTCATCTTGTAAATGTTTCTTAAAATCTTCCACACTTTGCTTGTATTTTTCAGCTGTTTCGGCAATCTCTGCTTCCACATCTTCTTCTGTAGCTTCAACCTTTTCTTCTTTCCCTATTTTTTCAAGCACAAGCTGTGTTCTAACATCAAGAACAGCTGTATCCCTGTAACCGTTACGGAAGGTCTCTTCATCAGTTCCGACCATATTTATATAGCTGTTTAAATCCATTCCCTGGTAACGCAGTGTCATATTGAGCCTGTTAAGAATATTATTAAGCTGATGCTCTACCATTATTTCCGGAATATCAATTTCTGCATTCTCCACTGCTTTTTTAACAATATCATCTTCATATTTTTTTTCAGCAGACTCCTGAGCCTCTTTTAAAAGCTTCTCCTTTATATCCGCCTTGTATTCTTCCAGAGTATCAAACTCACTTACGTCCTGAGCAAATTCATCATTTATTTCAGGTAGTATCTTTTCTTTAATTTCATTGACAACAACCTTGAATACTGCTTCTTTACCTTTTAGATCCTCACTATGATATTCTTCCGGGAAAGTAACATTCACATCTATTTCTTTTCCTGTTTCCGCACCAATTAGCTGTTCTTCAAAGCCCGGAATAAATGTGCCGGAACCAACAACAAGAGTATAACCTTTTGCAGAACCACCTTCGAAAGGTTCATCATCGACAAAACCTTCAAAGTCTATATTAAGAGTGTCCTTATCCTTAACAACTCTGTCTTCCGCAGTAATAAGCCTTGCATTTTTATCTTGTATTTTTTCGAGCTCTTCTTGGACATCTTTATCAGTAATATTAACAGCTTCCTTTTCTACTTTGAGCCCCTTATATTCACCCAGCTTAACCTCCGGCTTCACGGTGATCTTTGCTGTGAAGATTAAGTCTTTACCTTTTTCAATCTGTTCTACGTCAAGTTCAGGACGGCTTACAGGTTCTAAGCTGTTTTCCTCTATTGCCTTTTCATAAGCCTCAGGGCATGCTATATTAAAGGCTTCTTCATAAAAAACGCTTTCACCGTAATATCTCTCTATGAAATTCATCGGTGCTTTGCCTTTTCGAAACCCCGGGATCGTATAGCGACCTCTATTTTTTTGATAAGCTTTTTTAAGGCTATCATTAAAGACTTCTGCTTCTAATTCGATAGTAAGCTTAACCACATTTTTTTCGATATTTTCTACTTTTGATTTCATTCCGACATAAGCCTCCCTAAGCTTTTGTTTTATTAACAGGCATTTTAGATGAAGCCTAATATGCCCGTATATGGCTTTAAATATGATTCTGCTGCTTATTAAAACTTAGTTTTTTTAAGCTGTTGAAAACCTTTATGATTATAACACACAAATTTTACATTGCCAATAAGTTTAT
>DAIPML010000235.1:4199-5790 GCA_036768735.1 Clostridiales bacterium
GGGTGAAACTGGCTTCCTTTGCATCTTTCCAGCTCATAAACAGCCATTTGCCATGACATTGGCTTCTTATATGGCCTTAATGAGGTCATAGCATCAAATGCATCTGCAACGGCAATAATCTGTGGTTCATAACCGAGACTTTCATTGGTCAGCCCAAACGGATATCCACCACCGTCAAAATGCTCATGGTGAAACGCCACGGCTTTTAAGATTCTTTCTGACAAACCGATAGAATGAAGAATTTTATTGCTTATTCCCGGATGCTTTTTTATTTCCTCGTATTCATCATTTGTGAGAGAACCCTTTTTCAATAAAATACTATCGCTTATTCCCACTTTTCCAATGTCATGAAGTATTCCTGCAATACGCAGTTCTTCAACCTGTTGTTTGCTCATTCCAAATCTATATGCAATTTTTACAGCCAGAGCAGACACACGCTGCGAATGCCCCCTTGTATATTGATCTCTTGCTTCAATTGCTGCAACAAGTGCGTCAATTGTTTTAACAAAATTGTTTTTTGATTCGATGAGATGAGTTGTTTTTTCAACCGCAACAGCAGTACTGTGCCCAATTGAACGGAGAGCATCAATTTCTTCTTGTATAAAGCTGCTTTTTGATAAAACAATTAACATCCCGTCCATCTCTCCATATGACCTTAGCTCCTGAATAAATGCTTTAGAAAAGCCAGCTTCCTGATTTGGATTCGCCTCGCTTAACGAGAAATATTGGAAAAGCATATCCCTCTCTAGAACAATCCCTTCACTGTTCTTACCGGTAAATAATGTAGAGCTGCATCGGATATTATAAAATTGCTCCAATTTCCCCGGCTGTCTAAAATATTCACCCGAGTGATCCATTATTTTATAATGTCTGTCATTTTTATCTGCTCCTAAATACATGCATCCTAAAAATCCCATTTCCTTGGTTATACTATTTACGCATAGTCTATAGATATCCGATTGCTCCGTGGTGGAAGCCAACTTGTGATTCAGGCTGTTAATTATTTTAAGCCTTGCGTTCGTTTCCACCATAACTTTCTCAATTCGCTTCTGCTCCGTAACGTCTCTAATAATAGCTTGAATAAAGTTCATTTCAGGTGATTCTATTGCCTCTGTAAATTTAATTTCAGTTAAAATTAAAGAACCATCTTTTTTGCATAAAGGAATGTGAATATGATGATTACCGTTTTTTTCAATGTTCTGCTTCAGGTTAACCAAATCAAATTTTTCATTAGCGCTGGGATGAATTATATATTGAAATGGTTTACCAACAATATCATGGCGTCTGAATTTTAATATTTCTCTACACGCACGATTAGCGTAGGTTATATTTCCCGAAGAATCAAGGGATAAAACAATATCCGGAATATTTACCACCAATGAATGATACCGTTTTTCTGATTCGTTCAATTGATCCATAACAGCTTCCAGTTGACCGTACGAAGACTCCAGCTGCATATATGCATCATTAAGCTCTGTGTTCATTTCATTTAGCTGCTCAGTTCTTTGGCATAACTGTGAAAGTTGATTTTTCTTACTTTCCGCCACATTAATGATCGCTCTGTTTATACTATCAATAACAGGTGTTTTGG
>DAIPML010000236.1:0-5770 GCA_036768735.1 Clostridiales bacterium
ATGACACCAATGACATGTTCTTTGAATACAGGTCAGCTATAGCCAATAGACAGGAAGATAGGCTTATCTTCTGACTTGGCTTTCTGAAAAGCTACATCACTCCAAGGAAACCAGTTTACAGGGTTATGGGCATGTTGTAACAGATAGGGAGATTTCTCATGGATTAGTCTATTGGCTTGTTTTTTAGTTGACATGTTGGCATCACCTTCCTTTCATAATATCGTAGTTTGATGATTTTTATATGTTATTTTTTGTTTACCACCAAACTATTATTTGAAAGAAAGCAGTTAAATATTCAAATGCGAATATCTTGCATTTAGTTGTCGCACTCAATCAACATTGTATATTCTTTTCATATCTGTAACAGAAGTTGAAATTATTTCTTTCAGGACATCAAGATTGATATCTTCAATTTTGTTGATGTATATACATGAGCCTGAGCTGATTTTATGCTATCTATTTTCTATATGCAGCATTTCTTTTAATGCAGACTGTAACACTTGTGAAAAGTTAATTCCTTCACGTTCAGCAATGGCATTAAGCCACGCAGGAACAGTTAATGTCTTTTTTACTGCTTTATTGTCATGATATCTTCTATACTCAAGTGTATCACAACTTACGAGTGTAACAAATTCGTTTTTATCAACTCTTACTTCAAGAGGATTTGAAGGCTTTGGTATTTCGCCCCTACTTTCTTCCAAGTCATATAATGTCAAACACAACACATCATTTGCCATATCCAAACCATCTTGCAAATTATCTCCCTGAGTAAAGCAGGCCTCAAAGTCAGGAAAGTTTATCGAATACATACCACTATCTTCTTGAGTAAAAATTGCCGGATATGCATATTTCGCCATATATAACAACCTCCTTACCGTATAATATTATGGGTTATTGATTTTATTATATTCCTGCTTGCTTTAATATTGCTTTTAATGTACCATTAGCAACATCTTTTGTATTGTGACGACCAACAGGGAACATCTTGTTTGTTATAGGGCTATACCATATTTCGTGATTTGCACCTTCATGGTCACATCTGCAACCATTTTGCTTGAGCATCTTTTTCAACTCACTATACCGTATATTGGTCGCCTCCTTACTGTACTTAAATAATAATACGTATTAATACGTATGTCAACAGTTTCTTATTGCAAAGATTGTATTATCAGGATGATCGAATTGTTGAAAACGGGAACATATACTTATGGAAATCAAGGCAGCGAATTGATTTTAAGCTCTACAAGCGGCAATATCCAGGTAAGATGAATAATATCACCATTGTTTTCGCTGACTGTCATCAAAGTATCCTGATCAATGACCAATTCGTGTGTAGTTCCTCCAAGAGCCTCAAAACAGCTCTCAAGGGTTCGGACGAAATCTACAGCAGTGAAAGGTTTTGTTTGCCACATAACGTACTTGTAACGGGAATGTGCCAGGATAAAAGCGGCAAGGTAGAGTTTGATGCGGGACTTTCCCTTTCTGATACACCAGTATTCTCCAAAGTCTGCCTGTAGTTGCTGTCCAGGTGGCAATTCAGGTATACAACCATATTCACGGGATTTGACAGGCTTTTCAATACAGTGCTTTTCCCTAAGAGTTTTCACATAGTTTCTAACTGTTCGCTCTGGAAACACCTCGTCGTAGTGTTCGTGAATCCAATCTTTCACCTGTGCTGCACTAAGGTCAGGAAACTCCTCCAGCCACCCTACGATGGTTATTTCATGCTTGTCCAGGATGCTGGAGTGGTGCTTTTTGTTTAAAGCTTTGTAACTATCGGCTGACATGTCCCAATACCGATCAACCGTTCGCCATGACAAGCCTAAATGGCGAGCTACAGTTCCTCGAGAAAAACCTTGGTTTTTCTCCTGTTGAATTTTTGAATACATTTTAAAATCCTCCAATCATTTGGCCCTCCTATCGAGGCAAGATGAAAATATCTTATCACTTCGAGGAGGGAAATTTCGACAAATTACTTACTTCCATTGCCGAAATTTGTGACATTTGATTGCCGTTTTTACTTACTTTGTGTTGCCGAAATCTATGCACTTTTTATTGCCGCTACCAGTAGTACCGGCAACGTAAATGTCAGAGAAAACGGCAAGATAAAGTAAGGGTTTTCGGCAACGGAATTTCATATAACACCACTACAAAATGAAAAAAAATTCAAAAACATTGCTTATTTTGAGAAAAGGTGGTATAATATGGGTAGATATAAGTATAAAATTAAGAAAATAGGAGGTATAAGCTTTACAATTATGCTCTGCTTAAATAATGTCTTAAATCCCTTGAACCATGTAAAATTCGATATATTCTAACTATTTCTTCTGTTTCGTCTACATTGTAAAAAACTATATAATTTTCAACGACAGCTCGTCTGAAAAATGTGTCATCTTGATATGTTTCGTGCATCAATGGATTTTGCTTTATTTGGATAATCTTATCTTTTAAATTGCCTATGAATTTGTCAACCGTACTTTCGTAATATTGAGACAGACATATTTTTATATCTTGAACATCACTTAACGCAATAGGAAGAAACTCTACAGTATAACTCATAAGTTTTCACTCAAAGTTTCCCAAAATTCATTTTCAGAAAGCCATTTAGTTTCTGGTGAATCGGCTTGTTCTTTTGCTTTTTTCAATTCTGATAGGACATATTTTCTATGGACGTATTCTTCATAATCAGCAAATTCTTCGATGCCTATTAAAACAGCTTCTCCACGACCGTTATTTGTTATAATTACATGATTATGCTCATTAACTATATTAGCAAGTTCAGAATAATTATTTCTTAAATCTCTTGATGGTCTAACATAGGTATTTAACATGATAATCAACTCCTCTTTTTATTAATAATAAAAGCGTATCACAATATGACTACGCTGTCAAATGCGGTGGTGAACAGTTTGCCCGGCGACTTTCGGTTAATCTGTTCTGTGCTTTATCTCTATTTGATGCAAGAAAAGCTGCTTATGTCTATCTGTAAACGACCATGCAAAGTGCAGAGATTTCGGCTGTCAAGAGTAAGAGTTTCGGCTGCGTAAAGTACGGATTTTCGGCTGTCAAAGTCAGAACTTTCGGCTGCGTAAAGTACGGATTTTCGGCTGTCAAAGTCAGAACTTTGGCAATGCAAAGTATGAATTTTCGGCAATATAAAGTAAGGGTTTAGGGTCAATTTACTGTAAGAGAATATGCAAGAATACAAAGCTTCCCTGATACTTGGGAATTTGACTGTTCTACTGCTAATGCTTATAAACAAATTGGGAATGCTGTTCCTGTAAATTTAGGTAAAGCTGTTGGACTTTCCATTGTGAATATACTAAATCAAATTAATGGATGAACCATAAAAAGTTAACAAAAAAGTGGGGTACATGTAGTGTCCACTTAGTTCATCATACGCTCTCTTTTGTCACTGTCGATTAATAAAATAAACTGATTCAGTTTATTTTATTGTAAAAAGGAGGTATAGGATCTCATAACTTATGAGTCTATAAAAAAAGACACTTTCGCACAGACATATTAATGGTATTCAATGTTTGACTATGTGGAAAATTATTGATACTATTGTCGTATAATATAAAGATTTTTTGCGGAATAAATCTTTCGGGTAGGTGATAGGAATGAACACAATAATGATTATATTCTCAATTGTAATATTATTACCTCTACTCTTAACACTTGTGTTTTATAAGTTTGTACCCAAATTCTTATGGTGTGTACCTGTTTCTATTTTATTTGTTTCAGGCTACTTATTTATAAAAGAAATTATCTCAATCGCTGAGCCAACTTTTGCAGAAAAATGGGCACTTTATTTTCATAATGATTGGTCGATTGGTTTTTATCTGATTTATTTACCTGTAGTCGTGACAAGTGTAATTATAACTGTTATTGCATATCTGATAAAACATTTGAAAAGCAAATCCGCCAAAACATATTAGTTATAATACTCAATAATACTATTAAGAAATATTTATATGTTGAGATGCTTCAGGTGTTGAAAAATGTGAAGTAAAAATTTATCAATTTGTACAGGTGAAAAATGAATATAATAAAAAGAATCTTTCAAAAAAAGAAAAAAGAAGCAGCTGCTATTGGTATTATAGGCGGGGCTGATGGTCCTACTTGTGTTTTTATAGCAGGCAAAAAAACATCAAATAGCTCTGACCAACAAATATTTCTAAAATACGCTAAGACCAAAATAAAAGCGAACTATCGTTCCATTTGCGAGGTGGAAAATCATCTTATAAATAATTATAATGCCGTTCCATATCAGCTTTCCGAAAAGAAACTAGAGATACTAAAGGCAAATGTTATTATGAGCAGGTATAGAGAGATGTTGGTTTTACCTGAACCTCTTGGAGAAAATCCTACAAAAAAGAAACTCCTTGAATATGCGCAAAATGATACATCCTTTAGGCAAGCGAGAAATTATCCTGCTGAAAAATTAGGATTGATTATGAAAGCCTATAAACTGCCTCTTACTTTAGATGACCAGCATGAAGCAGTCGTTGGACTGGAAATGACAAGTGAATACATGAGTATTTCAGATGCTCCCAAAGAGGTAGCTGATGCTTTGTTTATATGGCAGGGGGTTAGTGAAGAAGATATAGCGAATGAATCCCCCCGATTTATTGCCTATGCGTACACACTTAAAGATATGGGAAAGATATAGCGCACAAAGGAATGCAGTAATAAGTATATCCTCAAAATGAGGATGATGCATGGTTCTGTATTTAAAAAGGGAGTGAATAAACTCCACGGAGCGAAAATTCCAAACATCTGTGAACACTTCAACGTAAAGTGCGTTAATCTTGAAAAATTCATGGAAGTTGAAGGTTGGAGCTTTTAACTCTAACTTGTTATATTCACATCGGAACTTCATGCTTGCTTAATTTTAACAAAGAACCGAAGAATTCTAAAGGTGTTAGTATTGTCTAATCCTCGATAGCTTATTTTTTTATATCTATTTTGGATATTTCCCCAAACATGCTCAAATCGTCAAGCAAATATTTCTATTTGGAGCTATAATGTAACCATAGTGACGTTGCTATGTTGAGATGTCGGAGGGAAGCAATGAAAAAGTTCATAATCTTAACCGAATCAATAGATTTCATTGAGCGTAATCTTTGTGAACCGATAACACGAAAAGATATTTCGAACCACTGCTATGTTGCTCTATCAACACTCGAAAAGCTTTTTCGGTATGCATTAGGGATGCAGGCGCTCAGGGATAAAATAACTATTGACAGCTTAAAAACCCATTTAATTTTGGGAAGGCTTTTAATGCGTTGTTGTAAAATACATCGTCATGGAATTCTTCCGGGATAAGGTCACGAACAAATTCAATGTAAGGCATTACCGGTGCGAGAGGCCAATCTGAGCCGAACAGAATTTTCTTATACCGCTCGGCATAAACCAGTGCCTGCTTAACATGTTCCATTGCCAGCCGGTCTGCTTGGACTTTTCGTATTCCGTCTTCATTCGAAACAACAAGCCCTGACAGGTCGACAAACACATTATCATTTTTAGAGACCAAAACAGCTGTATCCATCACCCACGGATCGCCCAAATGTGCGATAACTATATTGAGATAACGGTGCCTGACAGCCAGCTCATCTACTTCAAGAGGATGTGAATGCTTAAGGCAGCAGCGATCTGAATAAGTGGCTCCGCCGTGGATAACAACTGACAAATTATATTTTTCTGCCATAAGGTACACGGGCTCATATACCTTATCATGAACATAGTAAGGGTAGTAACCGGCATA
>DAIPML010000237.1:0-5770 GCA_036768735.1 Clostridiales bacterium
TAAAGCAAAGGTTGCAGGAGATTATAATGTTTCATTGAAATATGCAAATGCGACAGGTTCATCTAAAACAATGAGTATTTTTGTAAATGGCACAAGAGTAAAGCAGACTACACTTCCAAACCTTGTAAATTGGGATACATGGGGAACCCAGACTGAGTTGTTGCCATTGACTTCAGGAAACAATATTATTACGATAAAATACTATCCAGATACAGGTGATACAGGGAATATTAAGCTTGACTATATTACCATACCATTTGAACCATTCATCTCATTATATCAGGCAGAATGCAATAAGCTTTCAGGGGGTGCATCTATAAACAGAAATCATTTGTTTTATTCGGGAGCGGCGTTTGTTGATGGTTTCACTGCAGTTGGAGCTAATATATCTTTTGAAGATATATATGTACCTACAGCTGGAAGCTACAAAGTAAATATCAGATATGCTAATGGCGGTACATCTGCAAAAACGCTCAGTACTTATGTAAATGGTTCAAAGGTTAGTCAGATAAGTCTGCCAAAGTTATCAAGCTGGGATACATGGGGGACACATGAACAAACAGTTACACTGAATGCGGGGAAAAATATTATTTCATATCAATATGATAGCGGAGACACTGCAAATGTAAATATTGACAGGATTCTGGTGTATTCATCTGTGTCTGTTACTCCAGCATCAGAAGTGAATTTGCTTGATGATCCCGGCTTTGAAAGACCTATCTCATACACCACGAAATGGGTAGAGTGGCATCCCGCTGGTCAAAACCTTGCTTATGGCAGAGACAGCGGTTCAAGTAGTAATCCCCCCGAATCACCAAAGACCGGGGATATGAGAGCATGGTTTAACCTGCCATCAGCATTCAAGCAAAGTATACATCAAACATTATCTGTGCCAAATGGCGTATATAAAGTTGAAGCTTTGGTTAAGTACTTTGGTAAAACTGCTACTGCTTGTAGGTTGGAGATAGATTATGATACTGCTGTAAACATTAGTAAAGATGGTGTGTGGAAATATATTTCAGCAATTAAAAGTGTAACAAGCGGTCAAATAGACATAGGCTTCTACGTTGATTCCCCCGGAGAAACAGTTTTATTGGTTGACGATGTTAAGCTATATAGGCTTGATTAAAAGATAGAGAGGGAAGAGAGGGGAAAGTAGGTCGTTTCTGGATTTATATTAAAGCCTTATGGCTATTACCATAAGGCTTTAGATACTACCCACTACCCACCCCACTACCATACCCCACGGTGGCGAGTGAAGCTTCGCTGTATTTGCCACAACGATCGCCAAAAAAGCCAATCTCTTTTTGATTTTCTAAGACACTAACAATCTCACATTGGTTGGGACAACCGGCACATACAAAGCTACGGGACTGAAATTCATCACTGGCTACGGAAAACCCTTTAAATTTTGTTCTGCTTTTTTCAAATTCAATTTTCTCATATGCAAGTATAGCAACACCAATAGCCCCCATCACATCATGGTGAGGAGGAATTGAAATGGGAAGCTGTAATGTATTTTCAAATGCTTTGTGAATTCCTTTATTAGCTGCAACGCCACCCTGAAAAATAACCTTATTAAGTATCTCTTTTCCTTTTCCAACGTTGCTTAGATAATTTCGAACAAGCGCATCGCACAATCCACCAATAATATCATAGTTGTCATAACCCAATTGCTGTTTGTGTATCATGTCGGATTCTGCAAAAACAGCGCATCTACCGGCAATTCTCACCGGAACTTTTGCTTTTAAAGCATAACCTCCGAATTTTTCAATGGGGATTTCAAGACGTTCAGCCTGCCTGTCAAGAAATGATCCTGTGCCGGCAGCGCAAACAGTATTCATAGCGAAATCAACAACCACGCCGTCTCGTATAAGTATTATCTTTGAATCCTGTCCACCGATTTCAATTATAGTTTTTACATCGGAATCTATATTAATTGCTGCTACTGCATGTGCAGTAATTTCATTTTTTACAACATCGGCTCCCACTTGGATGGAAGCAATCATTCTACCGCTACCTGTTGTGCCAACAGCACGTATCTGCTTATCATCATATTTTTTACATATAATAGAAAGACCTGTTTTCACTGAATCCATAGGACGGCCTTTTGTCCTAATATATATTTTCTCAACGACATCTTTGTTAGAGTCCAACAACACCATATTCGTACTGACTGATCCTACATCAATTCCCAAAGCGTACATTTTTACGTCTCCTTTCAAGTAAATCAAGAAATGCCTCAACTCTAGTCATATAGCCTGCTTCACCGGTCATTTCATCAACAACCAAGGATAGTATAGGGAGGTTCTTCTCGCGTGATAAAGTGGGTAAAATTGATTTTGAGACAATCTCAGGCATACAACCCATCGGAAAAATTTGTATAGCACCATCCATGTGGTTTTTTGATGCTAAAACTGCTTCGCCGATACATTCCCTTGCATGACCACCAATATATAGCGGGAGAAATTCGTTCGATGCTTCCAGGAGCTGCCTTGAATTCATCCTGATAGGTTTTAAAAGCATATCTTTCACCCACCATGACGGGGTTAGGTTTCTATATGAGGATACTCCTGCAGACATAAGCAAATCTTCAATATACAAATTACTAAAAGGCTCAATTACAGTATAAATTTCACCTATTATGGACACCTTCAACGGATTCTTTTTAGGGTTTACGGAAATTTTATTTATTTTACTCCGGTATGAACTAAGAATATTAAGAGCCGTTTTGGGATCGTTACAAGAATAAACTTCTTTTTTACATGAAGAAAGAATCCGCTTGCATTCACCACTGTTTTTTTCAAACCCTGCAAGCTCATGAGCCTTCATTTCAATAACATCCAATAAATTCATGGCTGTATATGCAGAGAATAATGCATTTATTTTAGAATGTCCATTTTTTTTGCGGCCTGCACCAACCCTATGCATACGGCGAAGAAACTCTTTTATACCTGTACTTTTAACAGGATCGATTACAATAAATTCAACATTGAATCCCAATTGCTTTAATATTTTTATCTGCAGCTCAGAATACTCACCGAAACGGCAAGGCCCACAGCTACCCACCAGTAAAACTGTATCCGCGCCTTCCTTTATTCCAGAAATATAATTACCAATCATTAACTTAAACGGCAGACATATCTCTTCGGGAGAGTGCTTAGATCCTAGCAGCAAAGCCTCTTTATTGTTTAATGGAGGGATAATATAATCAATTCCCAGACTGTCAAACAGGATCTTCGCCGCTATATACACATTTCCCATGTGAGGAATGGTGACTTTCATGTACATTTCTCCTTTCCAGCATATCAGTAAAGGCTTCAAGGCGGGTATCCAATCCTGCCTCGCCTGTATGTTCATCAAGCTTTAAAATCAGCATTGGAAATTGTCCTACTTTAAAACGGATGAGATCAATAATTATAGAATCAACACCACAGGCAAAAGATGACAAGTATATAATCCCATTAATTTTCCGTTGATGGTAAAAAGACGAGGCAGCCCCATAAAGCTTTCGCTGGAAAGTCCAAAAAGGTTTTTTAATCAGCTTTTTTACTTGTTCTTCTAACATACTATTGTCTGCGAACTCCTCTGTAATAATACCAATTTTTTTAGCCCGGAGTTTTTCGACGACTCCCATATTTAAAAACTCATCATAAAGAATATATGGATGACCGGCAAGCATAATCGTAAGATTATTATTAGGTTCATAAAGTCCTGTCTTGTGATGAGCCAATGCTTTTTGTCCAAGTTGGAAAGCTTTTTTAATCTTACTTTTTTTATTTGTTATTACTGAGCCTGTTGAAAGACACCATTTTAAAGCTTGTGTTTCTTTCTGAAGGTATATTGGTTCCGATGAAATCATAGGCAAACCGGAAATGCTATTTTTAATCATCTCCGGCAAACCGCAAAATTTTGGACAGATGTATTCATGCTTGCAAATGCTCATTATTCTAGGAATCACCATATAGTCACATTTATCTTTTATCGAGTTAACATGACCATGAAAGATTTTTAATGGTAGACAAGCTTCATCGACACATGTTTTAACCCCCATGTCCATAATGTTTTTGTTAGTATCACCGGAAGTAACTATTTCAGCTCCTAAGGCGCTAAAAAAAGTTTCAAAGAAGGGATGATATTTACAATACAATAACCCCTTTGGTATTCCAATCCGCATTAAATCACTCTTTCAAATTTTTTTTATTATGCCCATAAAGAAAATTATTATTACTTACGCACCCCCGAAATATACAGATCTTGTAAATGAAGCATAGTTTCAGTTGTTGCACAGCTATATCTCAAAATATAGAGGGTATAAACAGTAACTGAATGTGATGAAATCATGCCCGTGAAAGATGAATAATATTCACTATACAATAGACCAAGTGATATAATATGGTTATCCAGCCTTCTTCCGAAGGCTGGATAACCATATTGTGATTGCACCAGGTTGCAGCGAGCTGCAACTTCCTGCAGTTAAACCTGCAGGAAAAAGTCGTGAAACGACTTTCTGGGGAGCAATCATAATAAGATTATCACCCAGAAAGACATAGGAGGAGACAAAATATTGAATAAATTATATATAGCGCAAGGTGACAATCCCTTTAAAATGACTATAGATCTTTTACACAAAATAAATCCGCTAAAAGGAAAGGATAAGGATATCGCTATTGGAATAAAGCCAAACCTTGTATGTGCTTCACCTGCAAGCGAGGGTGCAACCACCCACCCTGAAATAATTGAAGGGATTATAACATATTTGCTTGACGAAGGGTTTAAGGACATAAAGATCATAGAAGGATCCTGGGTTGGTGACAGTACAAAAAATGCCTTTAAAGTTTGCGGTTACGAGGAAATATCCATTAAGTATAACATCCCCTTGATTGACTTAAAGGACGATTCTTACATTGAAAAAACTCATAAAGATACATGCATAAAAATCTGCAAAACTGTATTTGACTTAGATTATTTAATAAATGTACCTTTAATTAAAGGTCATTGTCAGACAAAAATAACATGTGCGCTTAAGAATTTGAAAGGTCTTATTCCCGATAATGAAAAAAGAAAATTCCATACAATAGGACTGTATAAGCCCATAGCGTATCTTAACGCCATAATAAAACAGGATTTGATTCTTGCGGATGGAATTTGCCCCGATCCATATTTTGAGGAAGGAGGACGGCCTGAGAGGCTGAACAGAATAGTGGCAGGGTTTGATCCGGTGCTTATGGATTCATATGCGGCACAAGTGTTGGGTTATAAATATAATGATATAAAATATATTCCGATTGCTCATCATGAAGGTGTTGGAAATCCAATAGGTGATGATACGGAAATTGAATACATTTATGATGCCATATCACAGCCTGCAGATGATATTGTTATTGTTCAAAAGGACAAAAAGTATCTGAATATAGTAGATGAAGCTGATGCATGCTCTGCATGTTACAGCAATCTTGTAAGTGCATTAGAAAAATTAGATGAAAGCGGTATTACAGATAAGTTTGCAGATCAGATATGCATCGGTCAGGCATATAAGGGTTACAAAGGAGTTATTGGTGTGGGTAACTGCACCTCAAGCTTTGATAAATTTTTGCCCGGTTGTCCGCCATCAGTTGATGCCATAATAGAATTCCTTTCAAATATTGCTGGGGATGATGAAAAGAAATCGACCCGTTAACGAAGGTGCGTATCCACCGGAACGCACCACAAGCCTCGACCCGTTAACGAAGGTGCGTATCCACCGGAACGCACCACAAGCCTCGACCCG
>DAIPML010000238.1:0-5734 GCA_036768735.1 Clostridiales bacterium
CAGTGTTTTCTTTGATTCCGGATAAAATAAATTCAAATTTGGGCATCATGTTATTTACACATGGCTGGGGAGGAAACAGGTATGTGGATAGAAATGAATGAAAAGTGTATTTGTGCAATTATAGGTCATAAATCAAAGGATATTCCATTGGCTGATGCATCTTCACTGTATCGTATTAAATTGAAAGAACTTATCACACAGGAATTATTGGAGCTGTTGAACGGGGGCGTATTTACCTATCTATGCGGAATGGATGATGGAACGGACTTAATATGTTGTGAAATTTTGCTTGGACTTAAACGAATGTACCCAAAAATATTTCTAGAATGCGTTATTCCATTTGCGGATCAACCTAAGTTTTGGTTATCCGAAAACCGGGAAAAGTATTTTCAAATTCTTGAAAAATGCGATAAAGAAAATGTGATGCAAAAAAAATATACAAATGACTCATACCTGAAAAGAAATATATATTTAGCGTCAAAAGCTGATATTATACTCGCTGTATCCAAACTAGGCAGATTAAGCAGAGCAGAAACGACATTGCCGTTTGCAGGCGCTGCTGGAAAAAAACTGATACTGATCCATCCGAAAAATCTTACATGTAAAAAATTTGATCAGTTCAAATTTTAATGAGTATATGAAGATACACAGACAATCTAAAAAAACAAGTTATCATATGATCTTTGGGGAAAGAAATGAATTAGATACAGTGAAAACCCTGACATATGCCAGACAGCATTACCCGCAAAAGACGCTGCTGGGACTGGTTGACGTACTGGTGGAGAGATATAATCCCGTTTGCGGAAGTAATAAAGCAGATGAGCAAGCTTTATGAGGTTTTGCAAGGACTGGACAGATAGATGGAACTGCCGAAAAATTCTCGGCAGTTAGTTTTATGATTTATACCCTGGGAATTAAATTGTGCAGGCGGCGCTTGCACAATTATGACAAAGGAAGCCAAGCTCGACTTCAGAACGCGGAGGAACACCGATATGCAAATCGCATTAACAAAAAAACTCGCGGAGGCTATGGAAATCAAGCCCTCGACCGTCCGCAAAGTAATAAATCCGCTGTTCACTTGGACAGCAAACTGGACGAAGGTCTGGGACAACCGCCGGACCGAGGATATGCTCGTGTTGGTGAATAACGCCACACGGTTTTCGGTTGCTATCTATCAGGTAAAACGCAGAGATATGAAGGATGTCGGTGCGGAGATGATGATTGCTGCAATTAGAAATACTCTGCTTGCCCTGAACCTCAGCACCGAAATTATTGATGAATATCTGCGACTTTCCAGCGATGTCGAGTTTGTTGTCAACAGCGACAGACAATTTACGGCTTGGGTAAATAAAGCCGGAACAGAGTGCGCTTATCACGTTGGGAACAATTACAACGGAGTAGATAAAATGTTCAGCGACACAATCGGTGCATCTGTTAACTACCACCCCGTCGGATATACAAATAACCAAGATGGCAGATTTATTCCGTATAAAAAGATGTTCGGTTCGCTCGCCGAACTTACCGGGAAGCCTGTCTACAAATATCGGGCTTTTGAGTTGCTTGTTACGCTTGACTTGGAGATTTATCAGGCGACGAGGCGGTTAATCGTTCCGGCGAACATTGAACTTCCGCAGCTGCATAAGATTTTGCAACAAGTGTTTCATTGGAAAGACTATCACCTGCACGACTGGAATGTGTTTGGCGAAAAAAATCGCGAGCCTGTCGCCCGTCTTGTTATGACCGATGAGGATTTGTCGTATGATGATAAAGCTATTCTTGAGGCGGGTCACAAACTGTCGGAGTTTTTACCAAAGTACAAGCATATCATCTATACCTACGATATGGGCGATAACTGGGAACATCTGATTGAACTTGTACGCATGATTGACGAGCATAACGAGGAATCACCGTACTTGCTCGAAGCGGTTGGACAAGCCCCGCCCGAAGATGTCGGCGGCGTTGGCGGGTATATTGACTTCCGTAAGATAATGCAGAATCCGCAGCATGAGGATTACGAGCAAATGAAACAGTGGGCAGGATTTTGGCATTTGGAGTTATCTGATTGGGAAAGCCGTCCACAAGTCATTTATAGATGGTGAGTGGATATGATTTATACTACCTTACCAACAACCACCGGTTGTCGGTTCAATTCCGACCACCTGCTCCAATTAAACTCAATCCTTAGTATCGTAGTGATTCTAAGGATTTTGTTATCCTTTGACATGAAATTTGAAACGAATGAAATCTGCAAGTACTACCCCTACAGATTTGAGGAGGTTAATCCATGCTTATCAACAATTAGCATATTAACGTGAAATCAAGACAATTGTGAAAAAAGTATGTCGAAAGTTAAAGATTTTTCTGAACAGAGAAAAAACTTTACAATACAAATATCTGTGATAAGCTCTTTTAAAAAATGCGAAATTCTAAGATTAAATGAGAATGAGTAAGAAAATAAAAGATAATAGAGGGAGTAAGGTATTATGAATACCACCGTAGATTTATCTCAAGAAAAAATATTATCAATTCAAAAAGCAGCTGAAATATTAATCCAACTTCATAAATCAGGGAAACTGGGCGGAGAGGCAATGCCAGAAGACTCAAATCCTGGGCTACCTATAAATGCTGAAGAAAACTATGCCTATTTTACTCTTCCAATGGCATTAAATTATCAAAGGAACTCGTATAGACTTTGGGAATCAGCAAAAAAAACTTATCTTGATACAAAAACATCTGATGTTTTTGCTCCTAAAAATGTAATTAATATGGAGATTGATTTACTCAAAGAAAAGCTACTAAAATATGGTGTTGCTTTGCAACCTAATAAACAACCACAAATCTGGATGCAATTGTGCCAAACATTTACTAATGATTTTGACGGAAAAATAAAAGAGCTATTTAAAACGAACGGTAATTCTGTAAAAAATATTAAAGACTATATCGCTAACAACAAAAAGAAGTTCCCTTATTTATCTGGGGCAAAAATTGTTAACTATTGGCTTTATGTTATAGGAAGTTATACAGATGTAGCTTTCGTAGATAATGAATATATTACAGTTGCTCCAGATACCCATGTTTTGCAGGCAAGCATGAAATTAGGAATGATTAATGAAAAAGATATTAAGAACCCGAAAATACGCGAATTAGTCAGTGAAATGTGGGACATCATATTTCGCGGAACTAAGCGAAACCCAATAGATATTCATACTCCGCTGTGGTTATGGAGTCGCGGAGGATTTTCTGTGGAGGTAAAAACAGATGATTAGCAGAGTTTTCAAATGAGTAGCTTTAGAGTCTTTAAAGTCTTATATATAGAGGGATCGCTAAACGAAATTAACGCTAAACATTAAACATCTTTCAAATACCATCACAAAAACACATGTCAATAATCATGCAATAAGAAAAAAGCTGTTGATAGAACTATATAAAGAACTGTCTAAGGAACCGCAATACTCTAATACCCCATATAATTTTTAAAGTTTTGAAAAGAAATTTGCGATTAATGTAGCAAAGTTGTATATTTTCTTGTCTAATATATTGAAGGGGCTCCTCCAGGAGGTGTATAAGTGAACAATACAGATGAAGCAATAGTAAAAAGAATACTCAAAGGCGACGGACAAGCCTTCGAAGAGCTGATATGTAAATATCAGAAAACTGTCTTCTACAAATTATCCACAGTAAAAGAAAAGTAATATCGGATGATTGTAATATTATACCATATTAAAAGAACGTAGATAATCATATCCGAATATAGTTGGTAAACATGCTGGGAACGTAAGATAATCCATTATGTTCTCAGCTTTTTTGTTAAATAAATCGGAATATTAACTATTCTATGGTCTTTTCTTTTAACGCTTTCCCCTCCATAATAGAGGAGTCTAGCTAGCAAGCTAGGATTAATCTACGAAGGAGGGTTTTTCATGCAAAAAATTATGGATTCCATCAAGTGTGTAAACTGTATAGAAAACAGGATGAAGCTTTCTCTATTACGTTTCCTCGCAAAGAGAAAAGACTGCCAAATATATTATCGAAAGAAGAAGTTAACAAAATAATATCAGCTATAATCAATATCAAACACCGGGTGATAATCATGTTAATATACTCAGTAGGCTTACGAGTCAGTGAAGCAGCTTCAGTGAAAATAAAAGATATTGATAGTAGCAGAGGACTAATAAGAATCAGTCAGTCAAAAGAAAAGAAAGACAGGTTAACGCTGTTATCAGGGGTTACCTTAAAGGCATTAAGAGAGTATTATACGATTTACAAACCAGAAATATGGTTGTTTCCCGGTCAGGAAGATAATATGCATTTTAGTGTAAGATCTGTTCAGAACATTTTCAATAAAGCATGTAAAGAAGCGGGTGTTATAAAAAATGCCACCACACACTGGCTGAGACATTATGTAGAGTCAAATATTATGGGGAGCTCTCCATAAGAGACATTCCTTTGCGACACATTTGCTTGAGAGCGGTGTTGATATACGATATATTCAAGAATTATTGGGCCATCAAAGCAGCAAAACAACAGAGATTTATACGCATGTAAGCAGCCATAGGCTATGCCAAATTAAAAATCCACTTGACGACATGGATACCATATAATACTATATATATAACATACACGCAACAAACTTCGTTTAAACCATATAATTCATTTGCATACACGAAGTTATTGCGTGAAGACAGTAGTTATCTGAAAGCCAGGTGGATTAAGCAGTATTTCGATGAAGAAGATGAAAGGATAGAGTTTAAATGGTTCAAAAGCATTACTATTGTTTGTATTCCTTGATCCTTGCCTCTCTGTTTTTGATTTCTGTTACGGCATGTATTGGCCATCAAGGTACAAAAGAGGATACTGCTAATATACCGACATCCGATAACATGTATGAAATTTTAGATAGAGACCTTTCTGCTTATAGAGTTTACAACAATGGAGCTAAGATTGAAGACTTGTGGGAATCTGAAAGGGACTGGTATTTAGAAAAGATATGTGAATCGTTAAATATTGATTTTAAAGTTTTAGAATATGGGGAATTTTTTAGAGATGGAGAAATAATTCCTACCAAGTTTTATATCGAAAGAAAAAATATAAAAATGACTTTTACAGGAGAAATCGTAACTGACGAAAGCGGAAACGGTTCTGTTGAATATACATCACTTGAAGATACCGTAAAAATAAATATGTATTATTGGAGAACAAGAATCAGAGTTAACTTAATCGAATTACTTGATCAATTAGATATTAACTATACCTTTGATGATGCTCAAAAGCTAATTATTATTGAATAGTATAAAGACTTTTCAGGGATTGTCTTTGAGAACACCTGGCCATTAGATAACACTGCTTTTACGCAAGGGGCATGGCATGAAGCATGACGTAATAAGAAGTTCATGAGGTCATTGCTACCACACCGTCTCACCGGGCGGCGAGCGCCACTAAAGGGAAGGGCTCCGCTGGCCCGGTTCGTCGGCGTCGTGAAAACGAACCGTTAGGCGACAGACCCTGCGATGACCGCGCGTCCTGCGCGGAGTAGAATTTGGTGACAAGTGACATATATGCAAGATAATGTGACACATAAATCATTTTTAGACATTCAAATAAACAGGAATTTGTCGGGTAGCTTTGAACTGCGGATTATTTATAATTTGTCGAGGTGACAGTGTGATGAATCATCAAGAACTAGCGTGAGTTTACAAGTTATTTAGCACAATACACCTTAAGCCCCTCATAGTAA
>DAIPML010000239.1:0-5729 GCA_036768735.1 Clostridiales bacterium
GCTCTAAAAAATGTCTGGAAAGCTTATGGGTAGCCAGTTTAGAAGCTGGGAAAAGGATCCTGGCGTAAATCAGTCGGGAAAGAATGTCGTTAAGGTCAAAAGAAAACTTATGTTTCTCAGAAATTTGTTTGCAAATATTATTAAGCTTAAGCTGGTAATAAATTTTTTGCAGGAAGAGATAACCGCCATTGAAAGAACGTTGTTCACCTTTGGGAATAAGCTTGTTAGGAGAGTAAGGCACCATAATTTTGCGTATGTTCGCTTTTTCCTGTTTGTTAAGCTCCGCAATATACTCTTCGGCCCATTGATAAGGGTCTTGCCCTCCCAATTTTTCTTTAAGTTCATCGTATGTACCAAGTTTTTCAACAATCTTGGAAGAATGGACACCGTTGATATAGGTAGACTTTATAACATAAAGCGAAGCAGCATTTTTGGACTTAGAGACTTTCAGCCGCATTGAAACACCTCCTATCCTTTATATTATGACACATTACTCAAAGGTACTCAATAGAAAAATGGAAAATTTGACAAAAAAATAAGCCTTTTTCAGGCTTCCCAAGGCTTTTCTTCTATTCAACTGTCAAAGACCCGAAAAGAAGAAAAAAATCAACGAATGCATATGAAATTGATAAAAGCGCCGCTAGGCGCTTTTATCAATTTCATATTAAAATGCGGTGCTAAAAAATAATTTATTGACATATATTATTTTAGTGACTATACTGAAAAATAATAAAAAAGATTGTTTTGAAAAGGGCAAAAAAAGTTAATAGTATGGTTGATTAAGGAGAGACCTCGTTGGAGGTGGCTCTAAAAAAACCAATATTTTTGTGAATTAGCTTTCCAGTTAATCGCTCATTCATGAAGATATTGGTTTTTTTGCATTTAAATTTAATGTACGGTAAATATTTAGGAAGGAGAGTATTACTTCATGTCATCAATTTATAATGTAAATTTTCAAGAAACCATTCCTGGTGAAAATGGCAATGCGCAAAAACTAAATGAACGGCAACGGAAACAGATGCAGCACGAATTGAAAATCTATATGGAAAAATATTTTAAACAAAAGCTGGGCAAGAGCGTTGATTATACCAAAATTATAATTTGGGATGATATGCTTATTATTCAGGGTGAACGTTTTTTAACCGAACCCGAAAAATATATAGTAACAACTACGGCAGGAAAAGATGTTATTAACAATGCACGTATGCATGTGGCCAGACAGCATGCCATCGATAATGTGCCATATTTTGAGGCATTATTAGGGGCTAAGGCAATTCACCAGACTTACATGGTGGAAGCCGAAAATGATTTCTGGATGCATGCGGTTGTTTTTGATCGAGTCCTGACCCAATAACATATTTACAACCTAATTGGGGAGACTTAGGAGAGACCCTGAGGGGTGACTCCGAAGTAGACCAATATTTTTGTGATGAAGCTCGGCAGTGGGCGAAAACATAAGAATATCGGTCATTTTTTTTGGGAGAAAGGAGGTAGTAATAAAGCAAAAAGATTTCCGGTAGGAAATACTCCTCTATCGTAAGTGAAAATACCCGAAAGGAAAAATTTTAGAAAGGTGGAATCTATAATGGGTAAATTAGATGGCAAAGTAGTAGTAGTGACAGGTTCAGTTTCAGCAATTCCTGGTTTTGACTCTATCGGGTCAGCAACAGTTCGTGAAGCATTAGCTGAAGGAGCAAGAGGGATAGTTGTGTCTGACATTAGTGACAAATTAGGTGAAGATTTTGTTAAGGAATTAAATGATAAATATGGTGAAGGACACGCAATTTTTGTTCACACTGATGTATCTAAACCAAAAGATGTTGAAAAATTATTTGAAATTACAGAAAAGGTTTATGGAGTTGTAGATGCAATAATGGCTAACGCTGGTGTGGTAACTGCAGAAGATTTCGATGGAGACCCAGAAGAAGTTCTAAAATCCCGTAAATTTATTCAAAGTATTAATGAAGATGGAGTATTTTATACAGCATTATATGGCTCTCGTTTAATGATGAAACATGGAACCCAAGGTTCAATCGTAATGGTTTCCAGTATTCATGGTGTTGCTGGCCGTCCTAAAGTTATAAATTGTGAAACAGGTGAAGTTCTAATTGAACGCTTCAATTTACTTCAATATACAATGGGTAAACATGGTGTAGTTGGTTTATCAAAAGCATTAGCACTGCAATTGGCAAATTATGGTATACGTGTCAATACTGTAAATCCAGGTTATATTATGACACCATTATTCCAAGCAGCTGTAGCTGCCGATAAAAATGATTTGGCAGCCCAAGATTCATTGGCAACAGAAGCATTTGACTTTGCTCAATTAGCAGCATTACATCCATTATGTAATGACCCTGTAAAAGATAAAGAAACCGTTCCTCGTGGTAAATATGGTGGTCGCATGGGAGTTCCTGCTGAAATTGCTAAGCCTGCAGTATTCTTAATGTCAGATGAAGCATCCTTTGTGACAGGTCAAAAATTAGTAATTGATGGGGGTTATACTGCAAGCTAAAAATAACCTAATAATTAGGATAGAGGCGGCTTTTAGCCGCCGACCCGAGAGTGTATCCTAAACGTATAAATGGAATAATGTTCCAAAAATTTAGTAATACTAAGAGTAGCTTTTACTCATGCACAGGATAGGGCAGAGGTAGGACCTGAGCGCTACATGAGGTTTGGCGAGGCGGCGGATTCCCATGGAAACGTCGCCTTTTTCTGCCGCCTTGGAAAACCAAAGCGATAAACCGAGACTTATCAACAATCTGGCGACAAACAGTCTGGTCTATGGCTGCCAAAAAAGCATTGCCTTAAATTGATGAAGAAGCGGTCCGCATGGCTACCATTGAAACTGGGCTCTGATCAAACAGTAGATTCCTGATTGTGCTAATGTAGGTTGACATATTTATTTTAAAGACTATACTAAAAAATAGAAATAAATATTATAGAATATAAAAAATAAATAAATGGTTGATTAAGGAGAGACCTTGTTAAAGGTGGCTCTAAAAAAACCAATATTTTTGTGAATTAGCTTTCCCGTTAATCGCTCATTCATGAAGATATTAGTTTTTTTGCATTTAAATATAATGTGCGGAAATATGTAGGAAGGAGAGTATTTCATGTCATCAATTTATAATGTACATTTTCAAGAAACCATTCCTGGTGAAAATGGCAATGCGCAAAAATTAAATGAACGGCAACGGAAACAAATGCAGCACGAATTGAAAATCTATATGGAAAAATATTTCAAACAAAAGCTGGGTAAGAGCGTTGATTATACCAAAATTGTAATTTGGGATGATATGCTTATTATCCAGGGTGAACGTTTCTTAACTGAACCGGAAAAATACATTGTAACAACTACGGCAGGAAAAGACGTTGTTAACAGTGCACGCATGCATGTAGCCAGACAGCATGCCACCGATAATGTGCCATATTTTGAGGCATTATTAGGGGCTAAGGCAATTCACCAGACTTACATGGTGGAAGCCGAAAATGATTTCTGGATGCATGTGGTTGTTTTTGATCGAGTTCTAACCCAATAACATATATTAACAACTTAATACCTTGGGAGATTTAGGAGATACCCTATGGGTGACTTCGAAGTAGACCAATGTTTTTGTGAAGAAACTCGGCAACGGGCGTAACCATAAAGATATCGGTCTTTTTTTATGGAAAGGAGGTAGTGATAAAGAAATAGATTTAAACAAAATACCTTTATTAAGACTGTCTAAAATATAAAATAATAGGAGGTTATAAAAATGGCAGATACTCAACAAGCTCTTGTTTATCGTGGACCTGGCAAATATGGTCTGGAGGATGTTCCGGTGCCCAAAATTGTTGAGCCGGGCGATTGCATTGGCAAGGTAACTTTATCAACGATTTGCGGAAGTGACATTCATATCGTGCATGGCGGTATGCCTGAAGTAAGATATCCGCTGGTCGTTGGTCACGAATTCTGCGCCGAGATCGTAGAGACAGGCCCTGCAGTTAAAAACCTTAAAGTTGGAGACAAAGTAGTTTCATCCTGTGTGGCATTCTGCGGCGAGTGCTGGTATTGCAAACAAGGCCTTTATGCTCACTGTACTACACCAAGATATGGCTGTTTTGGGGTATATGGACAGGAAGGCTGCCAAACCACATATGTGCTCATGCCGGGGGCTGATAATTACGCTTATAAAATTCCGGAGGGATTAACTGAACAGGATGTACTGTTTACCGGCGATATTTTATCTACGGGATATTTCGGGGCAGAAAATGCGGATATTAAAATCGGTGATGTTGTGGCTGTAGTAGGTGCTGGCCCGGTTGGAATGTGCTGTATGGCAACAACAAAGCTATGGGGACCGTCGCTGGTTATTGCCGTTGATACGGTACAGTCCAGGTTGGATGTATGTGTAAAAGAAGGCATAGCTGATATCGGACTTAACCCCCTCGAAGTTAATGTTCCCGAGGTTATTAGAGGAATGACAAATGGTCGTGGTGCAGATAAAACAATCGAGTGCGTAGGAGCCAAGCCAACCTTTGATTTAGCATTGGAATGTGTAAGGGGCGGCGGCAATATGGCAACGATTGGTGTTTTTGAAAAGCCCGTAGAGCTTCCTTTGGATAAAATTTGGGCCAAGAACATCAAGCTGGGCTGGGGATTTGTGCCGATGAATAAAATGCCCGAATTGATCAGCCTTATTCAACGGGGAAAACTTGATACTAATTTCTTATGTACTCACAAAGCCCCGTTAAATGATATTATGCGCGGGTATGATATCTTTGGTAATAAGAAAGAAAATTGCCTGAAATGGCTGGTTACTCCCTGGGAGAAATAAAGCCTGAAACTTATTTGAAAAATCTTCGTTTATTTGGGTGATTATAACAAGATTATTTTTAAGCTGAGGAGCCTTTCTTTACGAAAGGCTCCTCTAATTATTACATGTTATTAGAAAAGCAAACATTGCAGAAATAGCTCACAATTTATCAATTTGACATATATGCTATTTATTATTATACTAACCTCGGAAATATTTTTGCCAAATAATTAAATAACATGGTGGATAAAGTTGACCCATCCGGGGTGGCTGGAATAAACCAATGTTTTTGCGGATAAATGCTAGTGTCCGCAAAAGTATTGGTTTTTTTAATGGACATATTTTTTAACAATAAATGATCAATACTATTTTCCAGGAAAAGAGGTGATCAATTAGATGACATGCAAGCAGGTACCCAAATTGGACGAAATACAATGCATGCAATTGCAGGTTGAATTTAAAATATATTTGGAGAAATATTTTAAACAAAAATTGGGGCAGGGTATTGAGAGCAGCAAAGTCATTATTGGCGAGGACATGGTTTTTATTCGCGGCAACGGCTTTCTAACCGAACCGGAAAAGTATATTGCCAAAACCACGTCCGGCAGAGAG
The DNA here is from genome assembly GCA_036768735.1 of Clostridiales bacterium. GTDB lineage: Bacteria > Bacillota > Clostridia > DSM-8532 > DSM-8532 > JAAYGP01. The sequence continues at coordinate 5,415 of DAIPML010000239.1, forward strand.
GTTGTTAACAATTCACGCATGCAGGTGGCCCGGCAGCATTCAATTGATAATTTACCGTATTTTGAATCGCGGTTAGGGGCCAGGGCAATTCATCATATATATACGGTCGAAGCTGAAAATGACTTCTGGATGCATATTATCGTTTTTGACCGAGTGTTGTTTTGATTGGTTGTTATAACTAAATACAATTAATATTCCATCAATTAAAGATAACTATAGTTAAAATTGTTTATTGACATATATAACTTTAGAAATTATACTCCCGACTTTGACAGTTGAGAGAAGGAAACCGCTTGGAGAACCCTGATAATAGGG
>DAIPML010000240.1:0-5682 GCA_036768735.1 Clostridiales bacterium
AGTGATACTAAAGCTGTTGCAAAAAGCAGTGATGTGGGAATATCGTTTTTAAGCCTCTCAAGGATATAACCACTAAAACAAGTGTCACCTCTGCCCGTTCTGCCTGAAAGGTTTCTTGCTTTGATAGGGCATGTGTATACTTCTTTTCCGTTATATATGAGTACCTCTGTATTATGAGTTATCATTATTTCCTTTGCACCAAGGTTATACAGAATCTCTGCAGCCTTAATTCTATCTTTCTCACCGGTCAAAATCTCAGCTTCTGCTGCGTCTGTTTTTAAAAAGTCTATGTATTTCATGTGCGTCTCTTTTCCATCCCAGTCACCAAACACCATTTCGCCATCTGGCTTGGCATGGCGAAGCATACACTGAACATCCAACGCAAGCTTTTTTCCCTGCCTACTTAAATAAAAAATTAGCTCATTTGAAAAATCACCATATATCAAACCTGCCAGATGGTATATTTTTGTGTTGACCGGCGGAATTTCATCTATCGCAAAAGAATCACATATGCTAATTGCTTTACATTCACGTTTTTCTTTATCGGCTGTGAAATATTTGTTTCTGATAGATGTTGTTTTTTTGGACTCCTTCCAGAAAACATCCGCTCCTGAATTTTTGAAGAAGCTTTCAATATCGACGTCAGCTGAGTTGAGCTTTGTGAATATAGCTGTTGAATGTCCGGTTTTTGCAGCAGCGAATCCGGACTGGACAATAGCTCCACCAATTTCCTGATGGCTGTTGCCTAAATGATCAATATTATAATCCAATGAAACAGGACCTATAACTAAGGAATCAAAATTGCTCATAAATCTGTACCTTTCAATAGGTTATTTTGATTATCCAGCCTTTCTTCGAAGGTTGATGAAACTTCAGATTTCTCAAATTTCATTAGAAAGTCAATTTGTGACTTTCTAATGAAATCGTACTAAATAAAACGAAGTTTTTGCCTGTAAAGCATATTAATATGCCTTTAAATCTAATTCAATGAAAGAAATGAAGGATTTCTTTTATTGAATCGAGTTATTACAGTAAAATCAAATTTCTATTCTCAAAGATTCTCTAAATTCCAGTTGCTCGCTCTAAAGTGTAAGATTTATGCGTAAATTAAATGTTTTAAAAAGTGAAGTCCACGATATTGATAGCATAAACGTTTTGCAAACGTTTACAATAAGTATTATAATAAAACTTCAAAATAAAGTCAAGACCTTGATTTCTGTTTACAATATTTCTGATGTTTTTACCGGTCTCTTTTCTAAAAGTGATTTTTTTGCCGCCAAACCGATAATAACGGGTTTCAAGCCGTCCATACCTGTGACGGATATTTCCTTGTCAAATCGTATGGAGTCAAAAAATGATTTTACTTCTTCGATATATGAATCCTTATATCGTTCCAGAAAGAAATATTTAGGTTTTTCTCCGGTTACAGCTTCACTTGTGCTTAGTATTGCTGTGTTTGGTGTGTCATTTGATACCGTAACACACCCCTTTGAACCAAACACCTCTACCCTCTGATCATAGCCATATACCGCTTTTCTGCTGTTGTCAATCACTCCAAGGGCTCCGTTTTCAAATTTCAATGTAATAATTGCAGTATCCACATCTCCTGCATCACCAATGGACGGATCAACAAGCACAGCCCCCTCAGCATACACCTCTTCTACTTCGCTTCTTGAAAGATATCTTGCCATATCAAAGTCATGAATAGACATATCAAGAAAAATCCCTCCAGAAACCTTAACATAGTCTAAAGGCGGTGGCTCCGGATCCCGTGATGTAATTTTAATAATATGAGGAGCTCCTATCTTCCCTTCTTGTACTAAATCGCGCACTCTTTTAAAGTTATGATCAAACCGTCTATTAAAACCAACCTGGAACTTGATTCCGGCTTTATTTGTTGCTTCCAACACTTTTTGTATTCTTGAGATGTCCAGATCAACGGGTTTTTCACAGAAAACATGCTTACCGCTGTTTGCAGCTTCAATAGTAAACTGTGCATGAGTGTTTGTAGAAGAACAGATAAAGACCGCTTCTATTTCCGGATCATTTATAACATCTCTGTAATCTTTGCTTACATTTTTGATTCCAAGATTATGCGCCCAATCCTTTATAGAATCCGAATATATATCTGAAATGGTTTTGATCTTTACATTTGGCACATTATACATAATGTTCTCCGCATGTAATTTACCTATTCTTCCCGCGCCAATGATACCAATGGTAATAAGTTTTTCCATGGACTCCCTCCTTAAACAAGACATCTCAAGATTTAAGATTTAGCAGGTTACTTTTAGCATACCATTACAGTTTTGTAAACACTCCCATCGGGGGAAGCTCATAAACGGATTTCCAACCCTCGCTGAAAGGCTCTTTCAAGAACGGTTCCATTTCTTTTTCTGTTCTTAATGTGGTTTTTTCTACAGGTGGCACTGTACCTGCAGGGAATGCATCAAGAATTTGATCGTGCACAAGCGTAAGGTATTTAAGTATTGCAGCAATCGGTCTTTTAGCCTTTTCAACAGTTGCCAGACTTGGTTTTCCAACAACACCTTCGGGAGTGGCGGCTCTCTCAATAGCGGAATGTCCTTCACCCTCAGACCAGCGGTGAGGTCTTCTGTTTGGTTCAACCGATGTATCAAAGTGACCATCAGGTAAAAAGCTCTCGCCCTGAGCATCCTGCACAACACTCATATCAATCATGTCCTTGAAAAGCAAAAGGCCAACGGAAGTTTCACTCTCATCCGCATGAATGAAGTTTGTTTCAAGGCTATCTTCTCTATCAACCGGATAGAAAAACTCTCTTACAGCTCTGTGCCAATCGAGAACCTGGAAAATACCCGGCAAATGATACCTTTTCATGAATTCCTGTATTGCTGACTCTAACATCCATAAATGCCCGTGATTGTTGATCATGATAATTTTTCTGAAGCCGTCATTCCACAGACCAAGCATGGTGTATATCAATGTTTCCACTACGACCTCATGAGGCATAATTACGGTACCCGGCATTCCTAAGTGGTGGTATGGATGCCCGCCATAATTAAGCGGTGGAAACGCAAGTGTGCATTCACACCCGCGTTTTGCAGTGTAACGGCGTACACCTTCAAGAATCTGAGTTACCATGAATGTATCAAGACCTGAATTGGCGTGAATCCCATGGTTTTCAGTACATCCAATGGGGATAAAACATATGTCGTTTTTTCGGCGACGCTCAATAACCTTCTGTCTCGGCGTATTTTGTATGTATGAACCTGCCTTACCCAACTCGGATTCTGATGGAATATCGTACTCCTCCAAAACCTTTTCTATTTGTTCCATGGACATATCCCAGACTTCTTTTTTTAATTTGCCAACAGAGTTGTCTTCAAAAATGATAGCCGGATTGTCTGTCAACAACCATTTTTTAGTATCCTTAGCCATATTCAAATTCCTCTCTTTCAATCTACCATTTTCTAACTGTCAACTGTTATAATATGATTATCGCCCAGAAAGTCACAAAGTGACTTTCTGATGAGATTTAAGACTTCTTAAATTTCATCAGCCTTCTTCCGAAGGCTGGATAACCATATTGTGATTGCACCAGGTTGCAGCTTGCTGCAACTTCCTGCAGTTAAACCTGCAGGAAAAAGTCGGTTCACGACTTTCTGGGGAGCAATCATAATATAAGTTCCTGTAGTTAAACCAATTGCTTAATAACGGCGTAAAGCTCTAATCCATAATACAGGTAATCTTGCATTCGCTTCTGTCTGTTCTTAATGCAACGATATTTTCAGGAACATCGTCAAGTTTAATTTTCTTGGTTATCATAGGAAGCATATCCATTCCTGTAGCCATGGATTGTATGACTCTCGGGAAGGTTCCATGCCCGGAATGACCCTGAGCACCTATTATCCTTGCCCTTCTTACCTGCAAAACCTCACCTGTTACAGGCATTTTCGCATCAGCTCTTGCGACAACGACTATTGTGCTGTTTAATGTTCTTCCTTCCCAGACCGCTTGTTCAATTCCTGGATATACTGCTGTCGGGAGACCGGTGGCTTCCAGATATAAAGCTGCACCCATGCCATTTGTAATCTCAAGTACTCTTTGTGTAAAATCTTCTTTTAACGGATCTATAATATAGTCTGCACCAAGTTTTCTACCTAACTCTGCCCTGCCTTTGCTGGGCTCTGAAAGAATAACTCTGGCTGCACCTGCTCTTTTAAGTATGGCGCATGCGGCAAGACCAACCGGTCCACCACCACATATAACCACGTTGTCACCGGGGCGGATTCCGCCACCTCTTTCAATCACTGCATTATAAGCAACGCTGGTAGGCTCAACCAAGCTGGCTGCAAGGAAGCAATCCATATCGTTTTTATAAACACTTTTTAGGTCTTCAATACCCCAAAGGCATCTTGACGGAAGAACTATGTATTTGGCAAATGCACCATTTACGTTAAAACCAATCTCATCAAGCCTTTCACAGTGATTTGGCCATCCATCAGCGCATGGTTGACAGTTTCCACACCAAAGCATTTCTTCGGCACATACCCACTCGCCGCCCTTAAAACGTCTGTTGGTTTTTTTGTCAAACGCTTTTTCGCCCGCATCTACAACAACTCCGGATAATTCATGACCTAAAATAGAAGGAAACCCTGTAAGACCCGGATAATATATGTATCCCTGATCATCAGGCTGTGCCATATGTACGTCACTTCCACAGATACCGCAGGCTTTCACTTCAATTAACACTTCTTCCGGGCCCGGCTTGGGTATATCATATTCGCGAATCTCTATTCTGGGATTCCTGTATACCTGACTTCCCAAATATGTTTGCCTTTTGTCAATATCTTTGGGCCCAAGCTTGAATCCAGGCTTCGGATCCCAATCTGCGACCAGTGTTACACCTCTCATTTTCTTATCCACAAAAATCCACCCCTATTCTTTTTGTTTATTATTATTTTTCATTGTATACGTTTACGGTCTCAAATTTTAATTCTTTTTATGTTTATTGGTTAAGGTTTAGGGTTTAGGGTTTAGGGTTTAGGTTTAGGTTTAGGTTTAGGTTTAGGTTTAGGTTTAGGTTTAGGTTTAGGTTTAGGGTTTAGGGTTTAAGGTTAGGGTTCTGAGTTAGAATGTTGAGTTTATGTTCTTAGAACTATATGTTTTTATATATTTTTAATAAAGCTTGCTTTTTGGGTTCATGGTTTTAGTTTTGTATATAGATTTGAGGTCGGTTTTCAGCCTGTTTTGTTTTGTTTTGTTTTGTTTCGTTTCGTTTTGTTATTGTTATTGTTATTGTTATTGGTTTTGGTTTTGGTTTTGGTTTTGGTTTTGGTTTTGGTTTTGGTTTGTTTTTGTTTGGTGTTGGGTTGCTTTTATTTCGTTTTTGGTTTCGGGTTGTTTTTGTTCCGGTTTTTGTTTGCTTTTACTTTTGTTTCGGTTTTTGGTTTTTGATTTTTTAATAATATTGCCTATTAATCTTACCTGTGGTTTATTAATGATAACTTAATAGTAACGATCTAACATGAATTAATCTAACGGTTATATAATATCAAACGTTTACGGTAAAGTCAAGATACTATATGCTAAAATAACGGAAGAAATTGCTTGATCCGTTTTTTGCAAAGCAAAATAACGTACACCACCTGGCATTTTTCAACCAGAATGGTTGAAAATATGCGAAGAGGCGGGGGGCAT
>DAIPML010000241.1:0-399 GCA_036768735.1 Clostridiales bacterium
CCGGTGGGACTCGGAGCATTTTGCACCCTATGTCTCCTCCGAGGTAAACGGAGAAGCAAACTGGCTATTCGACGGATTTTTATTCTTAGAAATCAAAGACGGGCAAGGACGTGGCTTTGCTTCAGGTTATGAAAAGCTGCCTGCAAGAAAAATTGAATGGGAAAATCTTCTTCACAATTACTTCAGAGAGGGTAATGCTATAAATGCTCTGAATGAACAGATCGGAAGTATTCGAAAAGAGAACAACAGTAACAAGAATTTCTCAAAAAGAAAAATTGTTTTAAGCCTTCCGGAGCCCATCCCTGGACAAGTTGACTGGGGTATGCTGGATGGACGTTCTCTCCATTTTTCAAATAAAAAGGACAGGCTGGATGCATGTAAATGGTATATCAACTATGC
>DAIPML010000241.1:524-5668 GCA_036768735.1 Clostridiales bacterium
TGATTTTTATTGGATTCCCTACTTCAACTCCGACGGATATTCAGAGTGGAAAAACTTGGGTTTTAATGTAGTATATTATCAGCCTAACTATTTCTTCAACGAAAATACGCCATACGAAAGATTACAAGAAACATGCAATAGGGCTCAGAAATTCCAGATGAATCTAGAGGTCGAGTTTGACGAAAGAGCACTGAAAAACAACAAAGATTGGGGGTATCGCTTAAATGATTATCTGGATATCTTTGAACAGAACGGTGCTTTCGACTCCCTAAAAATTGCCTATTATCAGGGAGGCGATGCCTTTTACCGGCTATCAAAATCAAAAGAACAAAGCGATTCAAAGCTATATCAAAGGTTGACCAAAATCATCATAGGAGAATAAATAAAATTTAAAAAAACATATCCGTTTAATACAGAGGCACTTTAGTAAATTAACCATTTAAATTCAGTAAAATGAGAAAAATCAAATCAAAACGATCTGTCACTCTAACAATCTCATTCTTATTAATTGTGACTTTTCAACTAATTGGCACAACAACGTTACATGCTGGCAACTATACAGTTGAGCAAAAAGACAACGTTATTAAAGGTAAAATTATTGACACTTCCGGTAATCCCCTGCCAGGTGCCAATGTTACTATCGAAGGTACTAGTAAGGGTGTAGTATCAGATTTTGATGGATACTATGTGATTGAAGCTAAAAAAGGGGATATGCTTATTTTTTCCTTTATTGGTTTCGAAGAACAAAAGATCACTATTGGAGATAGAACATCGATTGACGTTACTCTAAAGGAACAGACCACTCTACTTGATGAAGCTGTAGTAGTAGGTATGGGAACACAACGAAAAGCAAGCGTCATCGGGGCAATCTCCTCTGTTGAAGTAGAACAATTACGCATTCCACAACGCTCACTCACCTCAGCACTCTCAGGAAGAATTGCAGGGGCTACAATTGTACAACGGTCAGGGGAACCCGGTTACGACGATGCTTCATTCTGGGTAAGAGGCATCTCTTCTTTCGGAGCTAATCAAAAACCGCTAATTCTGGTAGATGGTGTAGAAAGGAGCATGAACAACATACCGGTAGAAGAAGTTGAGTCTATTTCTCTACTGAAAGATGCTTCCGCAACTGCCGTATATGGGGTTAGGGCCGCTAATGGAGTGGTTCTTATCACTACAAGGAAAGGAGTAGCACAAAAACCTGTAATTGAAGCAAAAATAGAATATGGGGTCTCAGACTTACCCAACACACCAAGATTCGTAAATGGGGGGGATTACGCACGCCTGTATAATGAAGCTTTTGGACGGGAACATTATTCAGAAGAATTTATCGAATATACAGAGTCAGGTATTAATCGATTCTTATGGCCAAATGTAAACTGGTTTGATCAGATTTTTAAAAAGTGGTCAAATAACACAAATGCATCTATCAATATTAGAGGAGGAGGTGAAAGAGCTCGCTATTTCATCAATGCCGGCTATCTTGAGGAAAGTGGCAATCTAAAAAATTATAATATGAATGATTATAAATCTAATATTAACTTAAAGCGTTATAATTTTCGTTCAAATATCGATATGACTTTAACCAAATCAACCTCCCTAAATTTGGAACTCGGAGCCAATCTAATAGATGCTCACGAACCGGGAGTAGGTAACAGAACGTTATACTCCACATGGTTTGGCAGTCCGGTAGAAGAATTGTTTTATTGGGCTTATCTATCTACTCCAATTTCAGCACCGGTAAGGATCCCCATTGAATATAACGAAGATGGTTCGGCGAAGAAGTGGGGATGGGGGGCTCCCAGCCAGATAGGTGAGATGAATCCGGCAGAAAGACTATTGGGCTCAGGATATACGAGTAGATTTTCCTCCGAAATAATGAGCCAGGTTATTCTAAATCAAGATTTATCCTTTTTACTAGAGGGATTAAGTTTCAAGGGATTTTTCTCTTTTGATGCTTTTAACAATACTCTGCAAAAAAGACACAAAACGAGCAGCTCATATTCTGTAGACGATATAGACGATGAAACAGGATATATTATTCCTAAAGAGATAAACAAAGGAAATGAATATTTGGGATACAATACATCATCAAGCAGTACACGCGCGGTAGAAGCCAAAGCCCAATTAAACTACGATAAGTTATTTAGTGATAAGCACCGTGTTGGCAGCATGTTGATGTATTATCAACGAGATTTCATCAACGGTTCAGCGGGCTCTGCCATATATTCATTACCTTATAGGAAACAAGGATTGGCTTTCCGAGCTACTTATGCCTATAAAGACACCTACTTTGCAGAGTTCAACTTAGGATACAACGGATCTGAGAATTTCCCTCAAAACAAACGTTTCGGCCTCTTTCCTGCAGGTGCCCTTGGTTATTTAATATCGAATGAACAATTCTGGAATATTGATGCAATAGATGTATTAAAGATAAGAGGATCAATCGGGTTGGTTGGTTCGGACGCATTGCCCAGAATAGGGAACCAGGAAATGCGTTATGGTTATATAAGTACATGGGGAGATGGGCTTGGGGGATATTATTTCGGGTTTCAACCAAACTATACAGCTGGAATCGGAGAAGATCAAATTGGTATTTTTGATTTAACTTGGGAAAAGGGACTTAAGAAAGACATTGGTGTGGAATTAAAGATGTTTAACAATGCTGTTTCATTAGAAGTGGACTATTTTCATGAAAATAGGACAGACATCCTTATTCAAAGACAATCTTTACCTTCGATCATAGGCTTAAACAAACAACCTTTTGCCAATATGGGCACCATGATTAACAAGGGAATTGAAAGTACTCTTGAACTCAATTATAAATTTGATGAGTTATACTGTAAATTGTACGGTAACTTTACCTATACAAGAAATAAAGTTACAGAAATGGATGAGCCAAAAAGAGAATTTGCATATCGAATGAGAACGGGGCAGAGATATAATCAACAATTTGGACTCATTGCCCTTGGATTATTTAAAGATCAAGAAGAAATTGATAATAGTCCGGAACAAACCTTTGGTCCTGTTAGACCCGGTGATGTTAAATATCAAGATGTAAATGAAGATGGCGTCATTGATGCTAATGATGAAATGCCCATTGGATATTCGAATATTCCGGAGATTATATATGGATTTGGAACTCAATTTATATGGAAAGGTTTTGATTTAGGCTTCTTTTTTAGAGGTCAGGCTAATGTCTCCTATGCCTTAGGAGGTTCAACCTTTATACCTTTTAGCGAGGGGGTAGGAAAAGGCAATGTGTTTGAAAAAGCATTAGACAGATGGACACCGGAAAATCCCAATCCCAATGCATTTTATCCACGGCACTCCGATGGCCGGTCTACAAATAACTGGCAACGCTCATCGAGAAACATTTATGACGGTAGCCTGCTCCGCTTGGCTGACATTGAATTGGGATATACTTTCAACAAAAAACTGTTTTCTCATTTAGGAATTGAAGGATTACGCATCTATACGTTAGCTAATAACGTACTATTATTCTCAAAATGGGACATGTGGGATCCTGAAACCGGTACGATGAATGGAAATAAATATCCGCTACCACGCAAAATAAATTTTGGTATAAGAACTACTTTTTAACAATAGAAAAAAATGAAAAAATATTTTATCTTATTTACTTTGTTATTGACGTTTTCTGGTGGTTGTTCCGATTTTTTGGATAAGCAGCCCGATGATATGAAAACCGATGAAATGGTATGGAGTTCCAGGATAGAGGTTGAAAAATATCTAGCCAATGTCTATGCGGCCATTCCCAACCATAACCTATATCAAGATGATCCTTGGCTAGGTTGTTCTGATGAAATTGACCTGTCATGGACAGTATATAACACCTATGGCATTAATTTGGGGAATTGGGATACAAACTCATGGTTCTATAATAAATATGCTCTTTGGTATCAGGCAATACGAGCTTCGATAGTTTTTGAAAATAACGTAGATCGTTGTCATGAACTAAGTGAAGATTTAAGAAAACGATATAAAGCGGAAGTAAAATTTCTTAGAGGGTATTATTATTGGCTTTTGATCCGTCAATATGGCCCCGTTGTTCTGATTAAAGAAGAACAACCGAGTGATGCTCCATGGGCAAAATTTCCTCGAAATCCTTTTGATGAATGCGTGGAGTACATTTGTGAGATGATGGATGAAGCTGCTGAAGGACTTCCTTTACATTGGGGACATGACCAGGAGGCGCTGGGCAGACCTAATAAGATTATCTGCAAGTCCGTAAAATCCATCGTTTTAACCCATGCTGCCAGTCCTCAATGGAACGGGAACAAAGAATATGCCGACTTCAAAAATCCTGATGGGACACCATTGGCAAACACGACATATGATGAGAATAAGTGGAGAAAAGCAGCGGCAGCCAGCAAAGAAGTGATCGATATCGCAGAAAACAATCCGGCAGCCAACTTAAGGTTATATAAAAATAGTGACAACCCAGCAACTTTTAATCCCTACAAATCGCATGTAGATTTACATATCAAAAGATGGAATAGTGAAATCATTTTTGGACGAAACGACCCCTATACAAAGAAAGGATGGATGATTCATGCTTCTCCCTCTCCGAACAACTTAGGGGGAGTAGGCCCCACCCAGCGGATCGTGGATGCTTTTCTCATGAAAAATGGGAAACCCACCGAAGACCCTGGCTCCGGCTATGTGGATAAAGGATTTGCCTCCATTCCCGGAGATCACTGGAATCCCAACAACAGAGAAATCAATACGGAGGCAGGTCGCAAACTAATGATTGCCGATATTCGCAAGAGCGATGCCTGGGGCCACTGGGCTGGAGAATGGAACATGTTTGCCAACAGAGAGCCAAGGTTTTACGCTGCTGTCCTCTATAATAAACGTGTCATTCCTCAAATATCCGATGATAGGGAAAAAAGAGATTATTACTCAAAGGCGGGACAAAAAGACGGATACGGAAGGGTTGAGCTATATTATGGAGGCTCTTCCAGACAATCCGGACAATTTACATTTTTCTCTAGAACAGGGTACCTGGCATTTAAAAATGTAGACCCGATGGCTAACATGCGTGATAGAGTTTTTCCTGAAACATACACAATATCTCTGTATGAGAGATTATAAATTACTTTATATTCGCGCAAAACTTCTTT
>DAIPML010000242.1:0-5649 GCA_036768735.1 Clostridiales bacterium
ATGATTAGCCTTTGCCGTTTCAACCACAGAATACTGTTAGCAGTCACTTTAATTCAGACTGAAATCTGCTATAGAATCAAAATAAAATAGACTGTAAATCTCCTGTAATTTATGCTATTATAGAAAGAAAAAAGGAGAAAAAAATGCCTTCTTAAAGACCATACACGGTCAAGTAAGAAGGCAAACTCTCTAATCAACATAGATAGAATAATACATACATCCACCAATTGCAATAATTGGATTAAAAAGAATTTTGATAATATCTGTGAAGAACTACCGGAATGTCCCTCATGTTCCTCTGTTCATAGTTTTTCATATAAAAGGTTGGAACATATATGGAAATGGGATATATCAATACCAGAAGACTGGCAGCATGGTGATTGGGATAGCATAAGTCTTTTTCCGGTACATGTTCCCCTGCCCATTGTTAGGTGTGAGATATGCGGCAAATATTTAAGGGTAGACCCTGGTTTTATCATAAAGGGCACAATACTTACGATAACCTCCCTTGTTTTTGGTGCTTTTGCATATGAGTGTAAGAACTCCCGCCTGACGTGGCGCATGATTATTGATAAATTTTGTAGGGGCACAGAAAAGTTAAGTCATTCGACTCTTTACACAGCTGTACATAAGTTTGGCAGCTTAATTGCTGAAAGTGAACTTTTTAAAAAGCTAAAATTCTCTATACCCGACTTATCCGAACACATAGATAATGAAGAGAACCAGTCAGCTCTTAAATCCAAATATGCTCATACAAAGAAGCGGGAAAAATGTGTACGAAGCATCCTTTGCCTTTTAGTAGTAATGTTGATGAATGAAGGAAAATTCCTATCCATTTTTTTAAGGTATACAGAAATCCTTCAATACCTTTTAAAATCTTCTAAATATAACCTTCCAAAACTTTATGGAAACACAAGTTAAATATTCAATAAATAACCATGCAGTTTTTCAAAAAGTAAAACACCCATGTAATCAATATTTGTATTAAAATAAGAATACGGCCGAATAATACTCCGGTAAATCCCGGGAATTTACCGGTATGGAGGCGAAATAACAATTTGAATAATTTGTCTTATGAAAGTTTTAATGACAAGTACCAATTGCTGCCTTGTGAAAAGCTTTCAGATCATCCGTTGCGTCTTGACTTTTATAGCCAGGAATACTTAAAAGAGCTTGAAGCGTCTATCCTTTGCAATGGGCTGCTCGAACCCCTGCTTGTGTATGAGGCTGCAAAAGAAGGGTTTGTAATTTTAAGCGGCCATTATCGCATACGGGCAGTTAGAAGACTCAAACAAAAAGAAGTGTTATGCCGTGTATTATACTGTAACAAAAAAACAGCAGCAGGTATTTACTGTACTGCAAGCCGTATAAATAGGACTTTAAGTGCTATGGAGGAGGCACACATAATTACAGGCCTTTTAACAAGTGAAGGTTATACACTGGAGGAAGTTGGAAAAATCTTTGGTAAAAGTGCTTCGTGGGCCTCTAGAAGGGTAAAACTTTTAAAACTTCTATGCCCGGAGCTTAAAAAGGAACTTCAAAAAGGAAGCCTTAGCCCTCGCACAGCACAGGAAATAACCCGTTTGCCCCAGGGCAATGATCAGGAGAGGGTATATTCAATCGTTAAGAAAAATTCTTTGACCAAGGATGAGACGGCAAAGCTTGTAGACAGATGGCTTCTTGCAGATGAAGCAGGGCGCAGGAAAGTTGAAAATGATACTATCAAAAAAACGAGCTCTGTCAAAGATATGGTTTTTCGGATGTCCGATCCAGGGGAAACCATTGGAGCCGGTTTCAGGCAATGCACAAGAATGCTTGAAAAGCTAAGTTCCTATCTTGGATGCCTTAACCCACCATATACTTACTGGCCTTGGGAGGATTACCGGGACTTTATAGCTGCGGTAGAAAAAATATCACATTCCTATACTGGCTCTCTAGACTATAAGCATAAAGGTGGGGTGATAGCTCATGCTGCGTCTTTATCATGAAAGATTAGCAAAGAAGGCTTTTAGGATGTCAATTGTGATGCTTTTAAGGGATCTGGCACCCAGTGAGCGCTCAAAGATGATTGATGAGCTAACAAAGCAAGAGCTCGAAATTCCGTATTCGTCAAAAAACACATTAAGCCGTGCAACGATCTATGAATGGTTAAGACAATACAACGGGACTAAAGATGCCGGGACTGTCCTTATGCCTAAGGTACGATGTGACAGGGGTGTACAACGTGTTTTGACACAAGAGCAGAAAAATGCCCTTTTAAGATGGAGAAGCGACAATAAATACAGGACATGTGAACAGCTCTTAGAAGAACTTTTAGCAAATAATCTGGCTGCAACAGATAATTTTCCATCGGAGGCAACTATTGCAAGGTTCTTAAAGTCAGTAGGGCTTGATAGGAGGACACTTGTAAAAATAGGCAAACCTGATGGGAAAATAAGGCTTGCTTTTGAAGCTGAATACCCCAACCATATATGGATGATGGATACTAAGGGCCCTAACCTTAAAGTAAAGGACCCCTTGGATGAAAGGCGTACCGTTATAGCAAAGCCTATTGTAGCTATAGATGATTATAGCCGCTATATAGTGGCAGCTCTCTATGTATATGAGCATCAGGAAACCGAGGATACTATCTTACAATTACTTAAAAAAGCCATAGAGCGGTATGGTTCGTGCGATATTTTTTATTGTGACAGGGGTGGACCCTATATGGGGAAAAAACTTAAAAGAACTATGGAGCTTATAGGGTGTAAGGTTATGCATACCCAAAAACGGGACGCATCTGCAAAGGGAAAATCAGAAATAATCATGAAGTATTTTTATGAGAAGATTGACAGTGAGCTTATGGTATCTTCAACTGTATTTACTATAGAACAGGCGAACCAATATTTAAATGCACTCTTGACAATGGATTATCATAAAGATATACATACAGTTACTGGCGAAATACCAGGAGAGAGATATTTTAGTTTTCCCGGAAAGTACAGGAGATTTGTGTCAAGCGAAGCAATATCAAAAATATTCCTCCCATATGCGAAGGCTTATGTATCTAAAACAGGTCTGATCAGAAGGAATAAGAAGGATTACCTAGTACCGGAATCAAGACTTAACGGTACATATGTTGAAGTACGATGGGATCCATTAGATACACAAAAGGTATATGTCTGGCACAAGGATAAATATATAGGCGAAGCATTCCTTTACATTGCTGATAATGACTTTTTAAAAAGGGATATGCTCAAAGCAGCAATAAAACCTGTTAAACCTATACAAATTCCATCAATAGATGAGGTCCCGGCATATAATTACTTGGAGCATAAACTTGAGGCTTATAGGAAGGAAATAGACAATTTTAAAAATATAAATGATGAACTTCTTTCCTTACAAAAAAAGCAGGGAGAGATTAAAGCAGAACTATTAAAACCTGGTACGATTAAGCCTGGGCAGGATATTGGGAGCTTATCCGGTATTTTTGACACAGGTAAGCTTATACACCTCTTATCCGTACTCTTAAGAAGGAAACTATCTGCACATGAAAGGCTTTCAATTCATCTGTGTTGGCAGAAATATGGACCTTTCGAGGAAAAAGTAGTAAGAAGTGTTGTAGGGCGGCTTCTTGGGGAAAATCACCCTGTATCTGATATTACGGGATATATGGATGAGATAAGACTAAGCAGTATAACCAATTTGAAAGGAGAGAAATGAAGAATGATACATATATCAAATACAATAGATGAGCTCATTATGAGAGAATTTATGGACTATTGGGGTATCCAAAGGCTCCCATTCCCTAAAGTTTCCCAGCCAGGAAGCGCATTTATTGATAAAAGACTTGATGTAAACCTTACAAAACTTAAGCAGCTGCTCTGTACCCGTGAAACTGGAGTTGTGGTCGGTGAAGCCGGAGTAGGTAAGACCACCCTTCTTGAAATGTTTCTAAATCAGATCTCAATAACAAGGTATCGGCTTATACATATACCTATACCACAGTCTAAACCGAGGGAGCTTTACCGCTCTATTGCCTCTGCAGTAGGAGTGAATACATCATGGTTCGGGGCTGATGCAATGAAAATAGCAGATCTTTTGACATACTCCTACATAGAATCAAACCGTCCCAACCTGATCCTTATAGATGAAGCCAATATGTTAACCCCCCAATGTCTAAATGAGTTGCGCCTGTTAACCAATGCAACCGTAAAGCATGAACCGATAATTACCATGATTCTTTTTGGACAGCCTTCTCTTTCCACCACATTAAAACTTCCAGCAATGATACCCCTTGCCCAGAGGATAGGTACATGGATAACAATGGAGGGTTTAAACGAAGAGGAGACTGGAGAATATATCGACTGGCATATGAAGATTTCAGGCTGCAATGAGGAAGTATTCCCATTACTTACTAAGAAAGCTATTTACAGGAGGTCACAGGGTATACCACGCATGATAAACAGGCTTACACTGGAATGCTTGAACGAAGCTTGCATTGATGGAGTAAAAGTGATAACCGAAGAACTTTTTGCCAAAGTCTGTAAAAATCTCGGTCCCCATCTATCAAATTAGCAGGAGGTGTAGTTTTAGTGAATATCATGGTAAATAAGGAACATATGGACGACTTGGTTACATATAGCCAGGAAAATATCAGTTTCATATCCACTGCTGTTAATTTTCATATTCATGAAGATGAACTTGCAAGTATGATAGAAGGAAAACTCAATGAAATCCTTTATTACATCAATAGGGCATATAATCCTGAACTTGTGGAATTGAAACATCAGGCAAGAATATACTACCAGAAGTGGCTGAGTCTTAAGAATACTGATAAAAACACGGCAGAAGCAGTCTATATTGAATATATGAAACTAAAGTGTAAAATCCAAACAATAGAGATCTCCTTTTAAAACGGTGTTACACCGTTTAACCCATTATATTACTAATGGGTACCGGTTGTAACAACCGCTAAATTACATAATAAAGAGGTAATATCATGTTAATATCATTTGAATGTATAAGAAAAAACGGGAGAAAAAAAGAACGATGGAATGGCATTATACCAAAGATTATTAAGTACGGAAGCCATTATGAAATTCGTATTGAAAGCCGCTCAGGAATTATGGTAACCTTCGGTAAAACATCTCAAGGTGGGTTTGCTTGTATGCCTGATTTCGGTGCTGGTTGCTATCTTGTTGATTTAAAAGACAGGTTCTGGAACACTGAAAAACTCTCTGAGGTTTTAGGTGAAGTCGATGGAATCACTGTAGCAGAAGCATTATATGCTTTAGCTGATAAAGGTGTAGTGCTGTAAAAGTTTACTTGATTCCGGGCTCTGTGCAAATAAGCCGCTCTTAAGGCATACAACAATACAAAAGTGACTAAATTTACATTACATACCTCCGGTTGAATATAGCTGGAGGTTTTCTTTTGGAAATGTATTTATTTATATTCAGTCTTATTTAAAGTGATTTTATCAGTTCAGAATAAAGTGACGCCTAACAGTAAGATTCACAGTCACTTTTGCTGCAACAGAAGCACAGTCAGTAAAGGCAATTGCAGTTAAGTCACAGCCAGCGAGACTTACATATATAGAAGGAGAGACACTCGACCTAACAGGCCTTGAAGTGACACTGACATATAATGATGGAAGTACTGCAGATA
>DAIPML010000243.1:0-5632 GCA_036768735.1 Clostridiales bacterium
TGAAATCAAAAGAAAAATTATTGAGCAACAATCGGAAAAGGGGCTTTATCCTTATTCTACATTTTTGCTTCGCCATGTTAAGGAAAGAACCGGTCAATACTGGTACAACCATTTTAACACTATTGGTATTGTTGGCATGAACGAAGCACTTGTTAATTTTATTGGGAAAGACATAACAACACCTGAAGGATTGGCTTTTGCAGTAGAGATTATGAATTATCTCAGAGAAGTAATGGTTGAGTTTCAAAAAGAAACAGGTAATTTTTACAACCTTGAGGCCACTCCTGCGGAGGGTACATCATACCGCCTTGCACGTATTGATAAGGAAAGATACCCTGATATTTACACTGCAGGTCAAGATGTGCCTTATTACACAAATTCATCACAAATTCCCGTAGGCTTCACAGATGATATCTTTGAAGTCATGGAACTACAAGACGAGCTTCAATCTCTATACACTGGTGGAACAGTACAGCACCTTTATTTAGGTGAAAGTATTCAGGATATTGAAGTTTGTAAGAACATTATAAAAAGATGCTTTGAAAATTACAAAATGCCATACATATCCATAACACCGACGTTCTCTGTGTGCAATAATCATGGATATATCAGGGGAGAGCATTTTTCGTGTCCTGAGTGTGGTGCTGAAACAGAGGTATGGTCGAGAGTTACCGGTTATTTAAGACCGGTTTCTAATTACAATAAAGGGAAAAAGGAAGAATACTTCAATCGCCGCAAATTTGTGGTTAAAAAGGAAGTATCCTAAGAAACCAAAGCTTAAGAATTGGGGGAACTAATGATGAAAATAGCCGGGTTAGCTAAGCAATCTTTTGTGGATTATCCGGGTAAAATTGCTGCTACCGTATTTACCCAAGGCTGCAATATGGACTGTGTATTTTGCCATAACCGTAGTCTTGTTTGTAAAAAACAGAAAAACCCCTTGCTTGATGAGGCAGATGTATTTTCTTTTTTACAAAGCAGAAGAAAATTTCTTGACGGGGTAGTTATTACAGGTGGAGAGCCTACATTGCATCCGGATTTAGCCGATTTTATTAAAAAGGTAAAAAGCATGGGCTATCCGGTTAAATTAGATACAAACGGAACAAAACCACAAGTATTGAAAAAGCTTATTGAAGAAAATCTGTTGGATTATATTGCAATGGATGTTAAGGCACCGATGAAAAAGTACCGGTATATTTGCCATTCCGACTTTAATGAAGAAGCCCTTTTGGAATGTATATCTATAATTAAAAAAAGTGAAATTGATTACGAATTCAGGACAACCTGCTGCCCCCAATTGAGTGAATCCGATATATATGAAATTGCCAAAATGATTCACGGGGCGAAAAAGTATGTGTTGCAGCAATATCGTGAAACAGATCCACTGGAAGGCGGATATACCGGGAAGGCTAAAAGTATGCAGTTCATGGACATGCTAATAAAAGAGATCCGGGATTGTGTGAAGGTTTTTCAGCTTCGAGGTGAGTTTTTAATTAAGGTTGCATAATAATATTGCTTTAACCGGCCTCTTAGCCCAATAACAAAAGATAAAAAACAGCAGGCATGTTTCCTTGTGAAGCATGCCTGCTGTTTTAAACTGTTCACACCTAATTACTACTATGAAACCATACCGCCACCGGAACTTAAACCAGCCTGGTTTCGTTCACCGGGGTGTAGGTGGACTTCATGGAGGACTGTTCACAGGTTGCTAAGAGACATAGGAGTGCAATATTGGGAAACATCGGCAGAATGCAGCGTCAAGACACATAGTCGGGACAGCGTAGTTTCTGTTATTGCATAGCTGTATCTGAAAACATAGAGGGTGTAAGCTGTAACCACACATTCCTTGAATTGACACTAATTTTAAATATGCTATGGAAAAAGTACAAGTTCTGAAGTATAATAGATAAGGTGTTGAAATTAACTGATGAGCAATCTTAAGGGATTGTCTTTTCTTTTATATATAACGGGTGATATGATGATAGTCAATAAGATGCTTACAAAATTTATCAAGGATCGTATCTTAACTTATGCTGCCGGAATATTCGTACTTATAATATTTTCAATAATATCTCTTCGAATTCCAAAAGTATTAGGAACTGTTACAGACATGCTCAACCACGGGCAGGGCACTGAAAGGCAGATAAGATTACAGATTATATATATGTTTTCACTTGCTGTTCTCACTTTTTGCCTGCGTTTTGTCTGGAGATATTTCCTTGTTGGTAATTGCCGGCATGTAGAGAGTTATCTGCGTAGAAACCTTTTTGCCCACATGCAGACACTCCCCGTTAGCTTTTACAGCAATCAACGTACAGGGGATTTGATTGCATACGCAATTAATGATATTAATGCTATAAGAAGAGTGTTCGGCTTTGGTTTTATTGCCGCCATAGAGGGAGTTCTGATTAACTCGGTTTCAATATATTACATGGCAGGAACAATTGATCCTATGCTAACTGTAATTGCCCTGTGCCCTGTGCCTGTGGTCATAGGTGTTACCATGCTTCTTAGAAAAACCATAAGGCGTCGTTTTGAAAAAGTGCAAAAAGCATTTGCACGGATATCAGAGAGAGTTCAGGAAAATATCATGGGTATACGTGTTATCAAGGCTTTTGCCCAGGAAGAACCTGAAATAGAGCGCTTTGAAAAGCTTAGCAGGGAAAATCTGAAAACGCATATGCGCCTTGTAAGAGTATCTGGCTCGCTTGGTCCGGTATCTCAAATTTGCTTCAGCGTAAGCTTTCTTGTGTTTATTATTCTTGGCAGTAACATGGTTATAACCGGAAAGATATCCTTAGGTGACTTTATTGCTTTTAATACATATATGGCTGCTATAATGGGACCTGTAAGAAATATAAGCCGAATTATTGAAGTCTGGCAAAGAGGTGCTGCTTCTGCTAAAAGACTTAACGATATCTTCAGTGAAAAAAGTGATATACCAGACGGCAATGAGGCTCCGGAGGATTGCGAAGGATATGATATTAAAATAAAAGATTTGAATTTTACATATCCAAACACCCTGATTCCTGTATTAAATAAAATAAACTTACATATTCCCTCAGGCTCTACTCTTGGAATAATCGGAAAAACAGGCAGTGGAAAAACAACACTGGCAAACCTGCTTTTGAAGCTTTACCCGATTGAAGACGGGCATATTACTTTGAATGATATAGATATTAATCAGTTATCTCTTGAGGTTTTGCGTGAAAACATCGGGTTTGTGCCACAGGAAAATTTCTTGTTTTCAACTACAATAAGACAAAATATTAGCTTTTATCATGAGGGCATAACAAATGAAGAGGTGGAGCAGGCCGCACGGATGTCCGGAGTGTATGATAATATTATAGAGTTCCCAAATGGTTTTGATACGGTAGTCGGGGAGAGAGGTGTAACGCTCTCTGGTGGGCAAAGGCAGAGGGTTTCCATTGCCAGAGCGTTGGCAAAGAATCCATCGGTATTGATTCTGGATGATAGCCTTTCTGCTGTTGATACTGAAACTGAAGCTGAAATCCTGCAAAACCTGAAATCTGTTATGAAAAAAAGAACCGGAATCATTATATCCCATAGAGCTTCAACAGTTATGCATTCAGACAGGATAATATATCTTGAGGATGGGGCAATTATTGAAGAAGGCAATCATCAGGAACTGATGGATTTAAAGGGTGCCTACTATAAATTGTATGTTTCACAGACAGAAAGGTCTGGAAATGAAAATCCGGGGGGCAGCGATGGCAGTGGAAAATAAAAATCTTATAAATAAAATTGAGGATGAGTCAATATACAACAGAAAAGCTAAGGTAGGGCGTTTATTATCTTATTTTGTCCCGCATATACCGGGCCTTATTGCTGCTGTTATCATGGCTTTTTTGATTAATGCATCAATAATTATGAGACCAAGGGTTATGCAAAAGGTTATAGATGACTATCTTGTTCCCGGCCTATATGATCAAAAAGCTATAAATGCTCTGGGGTTAATGTTTTTCGGGCTTATTTTGGCTTCTGCCATACTGAACTATTTGCAGAGTAATCTTTTAAGCTATATCGGTCAAAGCATTATGCACAGGCTCAGAACACAGTTGTTTAATAAAATTCAAAAAATGTCGATGTCATTTTTTGATCATTTTTCCTCAGGAAGGCTTTTAACGCGTGTGACCAATGACGTAGAGTCTTTAAATGAGCTTTTTTCGGGTGTTTTAATTAATTTGTTCAGAGATGTGGTTATGATAATAGGGCTTGTTTATGTGATGTTCTCCATGAGTACAAAGCTTGCAATCGTTGGAATAAGCACTGTCCCACTAATTGCCTTGATTGCGGTTTTCTATAGAAAAGCAGCAAGAAAAAACTTTATAAAGATGAAAAAAAATATTGGCAGAATAAACGGATTTTTAGCAGAGAACATAACCGGAATGAAAATAGTTCAGATCTTTCATAGGGAGAAACAAAAATTTGATGAATATAATGAAATTGAAAAGGAATATTTTAAATCAAGCTTTAGAGAGATTATATTAAATTCCCTTGGCCGCCCGATTGTTGAGGTTATAAATAACCTTACAATTTCCGCCCTTGTGTGGGTCTGCGCGGGTGACATTCTGTCCGGTGCTTTTGAATATGGTATTCTGTATGCCTTTATATCTTATGTTAGAGAATTCTTTCAGCCCATCAATGAAATTGCAGACCAATATACCGGATTGCAGTCTGCTACTATTTCTTCCGAGAGAATATTTGAGATTATGGATATTGAGGAACAACAAGAGGATTTAGAAGCCGGAACCCCTTGTGATGAAATAAAAGGGGAGATTGAGTTTAAGAATGTTTGGTTTGCATACGAGAAAGAAAATTGGGTGCTTCAGGATGTCAGCTTTCATATTTGTCCGGGAGATTTTGTGGCTTTTGTCGGTGCTACCGGTTCAGGGAAATCAACCATTATAAGCCTTATGACAAGGTTTTATGAAATTCAAAAGGGCGAAATCCTGATCGATGGAAAGAACATTAAGGATTACAGGCTCACAGACTTAAGAAAAAAAATATCTGTTGTGCTTCAGGACGTGTTTCTTTTTACCGGAGATATAGCCTCAAATATACGTCTGAACAACAAAGACATAACAGATAATGATATTGAAAGAGCTATTGACATTGCTTGCGCCAGGAACTTTGTCGAATCACAGCCGGATAAGCGTTCACAGGAGGTAAAGGAAAGAGGCTGCACATTTTCATCAGGTGAACGTCAGCTTTTGTCCTTTGCCAGAGCTGTTGTATCAAATCCATCCGTTTTAATTCTTGATGAAGCCACTGCAAGTGTTGATACGGAAACAGAGGAAATGATTCAGGAATCTATGAAAAGTGTAACTGTGGGCAGAACATCAATAATTATTGCACACCGCTTATCAACTATCCGCAGAGCAGATTGTATTTATGTACTAAGCCATGGGCGAATAATAGAGCAAGGGAATCATGAAAAACTGATGGAGGAAAACGGTCATTACAAGCATATGATTGAGTTAAGCTTGAAAGAGAGCAGCGAGGTAGATTTGCATAGCCCTGAGCAGGCACATGTGCAATATAATAATATGGTTGTCACCCAGAAAGTCACAAAGTGACTTTCTGATGAAATTTAAGACTTCTTAAATTT